>DASZVX010000020.1:0-50918 GCA_035547255.1 Hyphomicrobium sp. | reverse complement strand
TGCTGCAAGCAGATTGACGTTATCGGTCAGGTCTTTCCACGTGCCGCCGACGCCGGGCACGACGGCTTGGCCACCGAGGCGGCCTTCGGTGCCAACTTCGCGGGCAACGCGCGTCACTTCCGCGGCGAACGAGCGAAGCTGCTCGACCATCGTGTTGATGGCTTCTTTCAGCTGCAGGATCTCGCCGCGCACGTCGACGGTAATCTTTTTCGACAGGTCGCCGTTGGCGACGGCGATCGTAACCTCGGCGATGTTGCGCACCTGGCCCGTCAAGTTCGACGCCATCGAGTTGACGCTATCGGTCAGGTCCTTCCAAACGCCGGTCACTTCGCGGATCTGGGCCTGACCACCGAGCTTGCCGTCGGTTCCAACCTCGCGGGCGACGCGCGTCACTTCGGACGTGAAGATCGAGAGCTGCTTGATCATCGAGTTGACGATGGTGGCTGAGCGCAGGAACTCGCCTTTAAGAGGGCGTCCATCGACCTCAAGCCGCATCGGCTGCAAGAGGTCGCCTTGCGCGACGGCGGCGATCGTCCGGGTCACCTCGGCGGTCGGCCGCAGCAGGTCATCGATCAGCGAATTGACGGATTCCTCCATCTCGCCCCATGCGCCATGCGTCAGCCCGAGCTTGACACGCTGGTTCGTGAGACCTTCCTTGCCGACGACTTCTCCAACCCGATGGAGTTGGCCTGCCATACGCTGATTGGTGGAGACGATATCGTTGAAGACGTCCGCAATCTTACCGGGAAGCCCATCCCAGTCGCCGCGCATCCGTACGGTAAAATCGCCCTCTCTCACGGCTTGAAGGGCCTGGAGCATTTCGACAAGCACTGCGTTGGAGCCGCCGATGAAGCGTTCGGCTCCGACCGTGCTAACCTGCTCCGACATTATGTTTTCCCCTCGGACCGCACCTAAACACCCGTGAACGCCTGCAAAACGGAAATAGTTCCGTTTGATATATGGGTGGTGAATAAAAAAGCGCGCGAAAGGTTACTGGCCCCCGCTGCCCCCGATCGAACCCGCTTACCGCCGCAGCATCAAGGGCGGCCGGTATGTTCGGCGGCGGGCATAAAGCTCAAGGAAGGTGGCGACAAAGGGGCTTTTTTCTGTATTGTGATATTTGCGTGAAGCACCAGCCGCTCAGCGGCTCGAACTCTTGGCAGGCGGCGCGTTTTCCGGAGGGCGCTGCTCGGTTGCTTCCTTTGTGTGTTGTTGCCCCGACGTTTCTTCGACGAGGCGGCTTCTGGCGCGATTGACGCGGCTTTTCATAGTCCCGACAGCGCAGCCGCAGACCCGAGCCGCATCTTCGTAGGAAAAACCTTCCGCCGTTATGAGCAATAATGCCTCGCGGTGGTCGGGGGACAGCCGCATCAGAGCTCGCCGCATGTCGTCGAATTCGAGCTGCATCAGCTGCGTCGCCGGCACGCTGGCGTTCAGCGCGGCGTGATCTTGGTCCAACTCCTCGCGTTGGGATTTGCGGTAATGCGTAAAGTAGGTGTTGCGCAGAATCGTGAAGAGCCACGCCTTGAGATTTGAATCGGGGACAAAGGAATCCTTGTGCGCCCATGCTTTCAGGAGCGTTTCCTGAACGAGATCGTTCGAAAGCTGTCCATCGCCACTCAATGAGTGCGCGAAGGCTCGAAGATTTGGGATGGCCTCGATCAAGGCGTCTCCGAAGCTTGGAGTTTCAGTCACTCCGACCCCTCCTTGGATTCAAGCTGACGTATGAGTTTCAGCAATTCCTCAGGGACGGGCTCGCGGACCATCGACGCGTACATGGTACGCATGCGTTCTCCGATGAGCTGCGTTGCAATTCCCGGTAAACGGGTGACGCTCTCCTGAGTTTCTTCGGGCTCGGGTTGCACCTCCGGTTCGGAAATCGCCTCTTTGTTTCGCGTGTGCTCCTCGGGCACATCCAAGCGTTGTTGCATAATGAAAACCTGGCCTTGCTGATTTTCTGATTGGCCTCGCTTGGAACAAAGTTGTCCCTGATGCTCCGAGGCGGTTCAGCTTGGCGAACGCCAGTAAGGAGAATTCGTTCCGCCTTTGGAACTGGCGGTGAGACTGAGCGTTCAGGTACCGGTGCAGCTTGACTGTAGGAATGAGCTATCCCAGTTCGCGTTCCGACGGTCGGCCCGGGAGGTGCAGTGTTATGTCGATTGCCCAAACAATCCGTCCCCATTTACCGTATTTGCGTCGGTTTGCTCGAACGCTGACCGGTGCCCAGGAGACGGGCGACGCCTACGTCGCCACGCTTCTTGAAAGTCTTGTCTCGACACCCTCGGATTTTCCGACTGATGTGCCGGCGCGGGTGGCGCTCTATCACCTGTTTCTAAGGGTTTGGAATTCGGTTCGGTTATCCTCGCCTGCGGGCGAAGATGCGCAGGGATCGCTAGCGATTGCGCAACGCCGCATCAATTCGATCAGCTCGTTGCCGCGCCAGGCGTTCCTTCTTGTTGCGGTCGAAGGATTTAGCGCCGCGGAGGCCGCGACCATTCTCGAAGTCGGCGAAAAGGATATCGAGAGCCTGCTGGATGTCGCGGGTCAGGAGATTGCGCATCAGGTTGCGACGAATGTTCTCATTATCGAAGACGAACTCCTGATCGCGATGGACCTTGAAACGATCGTCACGAGTCTCGGGCATTCGGTTCAGGAAGTGGCGACGACGAAGACTGAGGCTCTTGCCGCCGTCAAACGTCAGAAACCGGGACTCATTCTGGCCGACGTGAAACTGGCAGACGGCAGTAGCGGTCTTGATGCCGTGCGGGAAATCGTGGCGGGAGGCGAGGTTCCCATCATCTTCATTACGGCTTATCCCGAAAAAGTGCTGACGGGTGAGCGGCCGGAGCCGACGTTCCTGATCTCAAAGCCGTTTCAGCGAGAGACCGTCATGGCGATCATCAGCCAGGCGTTGTTCTTCGACACGAGGGCGCACCCGCGGACAGCGGCGGCGTAGAGCGCCCTGCTTCGCGGGATCCGATCACGCCATGATGACCTTCGCGCCGCCGCGCGAATCCGTCACGTCCGCAATGACGGTGTCGTACTTTCTCCGCAAGATGAAATCCGCTGATCCCCCACCCACACGCAGCCCACGAATTGAGATTGTGCCGACGCTTTCCGGCAGGCGGGGCGATTTGAGCGTGATGGTGCGTGAGGTGGCGTCGATGTCGAGGCCGAGCAGCGAACTTAACATGTGAAGCATGGCGCCGCTTGCCCAGGCCTGCGGCGCGCATGCGACAGGATAGAGGATAGGCGCTCGGCCGGGCCGGCGACGGAAGCCGCAGAACAATTCCGGTAGGCGGCGCTGATCCATTTCCAGCGCCGCAGCGAGGAGGCTGTCGAAAATCGGCTGGATGTGGTCGCTGAAGCCGTAACGGCAGAATCCTGCGGCGATCATCGCATTGTCGTGCGGCCACACCGAGCCATTATGGTACGACATCGGATTGTAGCGGGCTTCGGATGTCGCGATGGTGCGGACGCCCCAGCCCGAGAAGAAATTCGGCGACAGAATTTGCGAGGCAATCCGCGCCGCCCGGTCGCGCCCGGCAATACCGGTGAACAGAATATGGGCGGCGTTGCTCGACCGCACGTCGACGCGCCTCTTCTCGCCGTCCAAGGCAAGCGCATAGCAGCCGATATCATCGCACCAGAAATTACGCTCGAAGTTCGTGCGCAAGGTTTCGGCCTGGTGCAGCAGCTCGTCGCTGCGCGCAGTCTCACCGAGCTTGTAGGCCATGCGCGCCGCCGCGACCTTTGCGGCATAGACGTAGGCTTGGACTTCGACGATCGCTATGGGGCCCCGCGCCAAGCTTCCGTCACGGTGAAAGACGGCGTCGCTGCTGTCTTTCCAGCCTTGATTGGAGAGTCCGCTTTCCGTCTCTCGCGCATATTCGACGAAGCCGTCGCCATCAGGATCGCCGGGGCCGTCGATCCAATCGAGCGCACGCAGAATGGCGGGCCAGATCTCGACGAGAAAATCGTTATCGCCCGTGATTTGCAGGTAGGCACCTGCGACAAGCACGAAGAGGGGGGTCGAGTCGACGCTCCCGTAGTATCGTCCGAACGGAATTTCGCGCAGCGCCGCCATTTCGCCGCCGCGCATCTCGTGCAGGATTTTTCCGGGCTGCGCATCTGCATCCGCATCGTGGTCTTGTGCCTGGAACCTCGCAAGTCGCCGCAGGACGCCACGCGCGATTGCGGGATCGAGCCACATAACCTGCAAGGCCGTGATCAGCGCGTCGCGCCCGAAGGTCGTCGAATACCAGGGCGTTCCCGCGTAAGGGTATGGCCCATCGTCGGTATTGGTGGTGAGAAGCCGGAGGTCCGAAACGGCGCGTTTCAGAACGGAATCGAGTTCCGGGTTTGAAACCGAGACGCCGGTCGTCTGGAGTTCGGCGCGCCGGAGCGTCCGGTGAGCGTCGCGCAGGCCTTTTACATAAGAGCAGTGAGGATGGGGGTGTCCGGTTTCGGCAGCCGCGGTGAAGTAAATTATAGCCGAGCGCTTGGGCGCTAAGTTGAGATAATAGAGTGCAGCCGTCTCTGTAAGAGAAACGGGTTCGGGCTCGACGTGAATAGCCGTCCGCCGGATGACGTCGTCCAGTCCTTTGTACGCGTATATCACTGATTGTGATGATTGGACGTGGCGCGAAACCGTGCCTCGGCTCTCGCGCCGCATGCCGCGGACCTCGAAGATGTCGGAAAAATCACAATCGAAAATGAGCGAAACCGCAAGCTCCAGATCTTCGTTGCTGTGATTGGTGAACTGCAGGCGCTGGCGTATTGCACCATCGCGCACGTAGCTTGTTCGATAGATGTGGACCGCGTCTTTGTTTAACCACAGCGTGCCGTCCGCATAGACGTCGGGGTTGGTGAGATCGGAGCAGAGCTGCAGATCGGTACCGTCGAGCGTCGAGCCGAGGAGGAGGGGAGCGCTACGCGCGACGAGCAATTCGAGGCGCGAAAGATATCGCGTATCGTTGAAGAAAAATCCGTTGCTCCGGTCGCCGAACGCACCGATGTCGCCGTGTGTATCGAGGACCGCGAAGGCATCGTCGTGTTTCAGGGTTTCGTGAGCGCGCCCGGAACCACTCGATACCGAGATGAGGAATTCAGGCTCCCCACGGTCGTGTGCGATCGTCTCGTGGCTTGGGGCAGATCCCATCGTTTCGCTCTCCCCTGAGGCGATGCCCGTCGCGCCTGCCGGCTAATCCCCTTCCGAAGCGGCGCCTACTGCCGTCAATCAGTTGACGACAGTCTCGATCGAAGGCGCGATGGTGTCTTCAGTGTGAATCTTCGCGGCACGCCCATACGAAGCGAAGGCGCGACTATAGAGTGAGACATACGATTCCGCCATCCGCGCCGCAGTGAAGCGTTCTTCGAACCGCTGGCGAACTCGCCAGCGATCGAGATTGAGCAAGCTCGGTATCGTTGCAATCCCGCTTTCGATATCGTCGACGACGAACCCGGTAACCCCTTCATCGATCACCTCGGCCACGGATCCGCGCCGGAAAGCGAGGACGGGTGTGCCGCACGCCATGGCCTCTATCATGACAAGGCCGAACGGCTCCGGCCAATTGATCGGAAAGAGGAGCGCCGCCGCTTCGCCAAGAAACTTTGACTTATCGGCGTCCGCAATCTCACCGACGAACTCGATGTCGCTACTCTTCAGCAACGGCTTAATTTTGCTTTCGAAGTATTCGACGTCGACGGCATCGACCTTCGCTGCAATCTTCAGCGGGAAGCCGACGGCGTGCGCGATCTCGATCGCGCGATCGAGCCGCTTTTCCGGCGAAATCCGTCCGAGAAATGCCCAGTAGCCCCCGCGCTGGGAGAACGTCGGCCGATGTAGTTTTTCGGGCAGACCGTGGTAGACGGTCCCGAGAAAATTCGCGAAGGGAATAGGTTCGCGCTGGGCATCCGAAATCGAGACGACGCCCATGTCCGGAAAGGCGCGATAGAGCTGCTGCAAATCGGGCAGATCCTGCCGCCCGTGCAAGGTCGTCAGCGTGTGACGCGCGATACTACGAAACAACGGGAAATGAAATTGATCGATATGGAAATGCAGGACGTCGAAAGACGAAGCCATCCGGCGTACGCGATCGAGCATGATCATGTAATAGGGGATCGGATCGCGAACGGACGGGTTCAGGCGAAGCGCTTCCTGACAGCACGGGATCAGGCTCGCGGAGGTAACGGAATCGCCGCTTGCGAACAGCGTTACGTCGTGACCTTGAGCGACGAGCTCCTCGGTCAGATACGACACAATCCGCTCGGTGCCACCGTAGTATCTAGGCGGTACGCTTTCGATCAACGGCGCAATCTGTGCAATTTTCATGGAGACCCTTAAGAACCTTCCCTTCTGCTGCAACTTCAACGGCGTCGAAGCCAATTCGTTCCTGCGCTCTCTGGGCGAACGGTGATCACGACTCCGCGCTGCGGCTCATGTCGCAGGTCAATATCGCTCTGATTTTCGGCAGCGGCGGCCGCTGCGGACCTTGCAAAAACTTACGGTGAATTGAGAGAGGCTTCGCGCTTCCAGTTCCGTCGGGCGAGTACGAAATCTGGCGACTTGGTGGCAGCGTCATTCGTACGGCGCGTGTCCCAGCCGATTGCGGCCCGCATCTTGCACTGTGTTGCCAACAAGATATTTGCGTTGTCGCAGGCAGAGTTTTTCTTGAGAACACTTGAGCTTGGGCGGTGTCGCGTATCTTGGATAAGAGCAACGAATGGTGCTGCCGACGATGAAATTCTCGCAATGTGCACTCGTAGATCCGGTTGGCGATTTGCCACTTGACGTCGTTGCAACTGCAAGTTCCAATGCTGCGGCGCAATGCGCAGGACACGGGGATCGCCTATAGATGAATCGCGCGCGGGGGTTTGCTCCGGGCCCAGTGATGGGTCTGGCCATAGTGTTGACTGGGTTTCTGACATTCGCCTTCACAGTCATTCCGACGAAGTCGGTTGCTGCTGAGCGCATGTTCGGTGCGTTCGGCCCCGAAGGCGCGCGCATGCGCGAGCAGTTGTGGATTCTGCCGAGCGGCGATCCGAAGATTCCGATGCGCGCTACAGTCTTTCGTCCGGAGGCCGATCCGTCGGGCGAGGACAAAAGGCGTCCGCTCGTCGTAATCAATCATGGAACGGATGAAGCGACGCGGCTCGCGGTTTCGATGCCGGTCTATTATTGGATGTCGCGTTGGTTCATCGAACGCGGCTATGTCGTCGTACTGCCGCAGCGCAGAGGACACGGCGCGACCGGTGGACCGCTGGCGGAAGACATCGGAGACTGCGCGCATCCCGATCACTATGCTTCGGGCAACGTCGCTGCAGACGATATCGAAGCAGCCGTCAATTACATGACCCAGCAATCGTTCGTTGCGCGCGACGGCGTCATCGTCGTCGGCGTGTCGACGGGTGGGTGGGCATCGCTGGCGCTCTCGGCGCGCAATCTGCCGCAAGTCCAGGCTATCGTGAATTTCTCGGGTGGCAGGGGCGGCCATGCCTATGGGCAGCCGAACGCAATATGCGGGACGAACGCCTTGCTTTCGGCGGCGCGCGCCTACGGCAGTCACGCGCACGAGCCGACGATTTGGTTCTACGCCAAGAACGACAGCTACTTCGGACCGAAACTGGCGGAAAGCCTCGCGAAGGTTTGGAGCAATGCGGGTGGCAGCGTCGAAGAGCACATTCTCCCTCCCTACGGAACCGAAGGACACACGATCGCCGATGATCGGCAAGGGTGGGATATCTGGGGGCCGAGCTTGGCGAGCTTCCTCGAACGGGTGCGCGAGCAGGCGCCGAAGAGTGTCGAGATGGCGGCTGACCCGGGTTCGCAATCGTCGGCGATGATTGAAACTTCGACGATCAGCGCCGACACCAAGTAACCGCGCGTTTCTACGGTTAAACGCGTTCGCATCCGGAACTATTTCGGTTGGATATTCGGATTTCCGCCTGGTTCGCCGGGTGGCACGATCACGGGCATCCGATCGCCGACATCAGCGGGCGGTTCCTTGTGAATTTTCGGGTCGACGCCGCCTGGGGGTTTCAGCACGCCCTCGTTCTTATCGAGTTTCTTGTCGAGCGGCTCGCCGTTGGCCGGTGGTTTTTGATCCGGCGTTGCTGACGGCGGTTGCGGCGCCGTCTCCGGTGCTTTCGGCGTTTGGGCCTGCGCGACGCATTCCGTCGATGCCGTCAGCAACAGCGCTCCGACGAGTGCGGGCGCGAAAGCGGAAACGATAAAGATACGCATGGTAACCCTAGCCTTTCGGAATGATTCCGCAGGCAATGCGACCCTTGCCGCCGCCGTTCTCCGGGTTGTCGGTGTAGTTGTCACCGCCCTCGTGAACGATGAGCGCGCGGCCACGTACGTCGGCCATCGAGAGATGCGGTGCAGACACGACGACATTGACGCCTTGGTCGGTTGCGGTCAGGAACGGAAGATCGCCCTTATGGCCATCACCGATAGGGCCTTTGTGGTGCTTGGTTGACGTTGGATCGTAGTGGGGCCCGGCCGCCAAGCCAGCCTGCGGTTTGCCGTCCTTCGTTTCGGGCGCGCAATCGCCCTTCGTATGCAAATGAAATCCGTGCTCGCCGGGCGGGATGCCGGTCATGTCGACCTTGAATTCAAGGCCGCCACCGGATTTTTCGGAAATGACCGTTGTGCCGAGTTTGTCGCCGATCCCGTCGGCGGTAACTTTGTTCATGTTGACTGTGACTTCCGCGGCATAGGCTCCAGCCGACAGCGCCATGCTCATGATAAATGAAAGTAACAGCGGTGGCGCGGAGCGCTTCATTGTCCCTCTCCAATATCCCACGGCGGCATGCATTCGAGTGATCATTACGGATAACGACCCCAATCGCGGCAGGTTCCGGTCCCCGCGGCTGGCCAAGCGAATGCACCGTAGGCGGCTTTTTTTGACGCACCTGGAAACCCCGGGGCCGTTTTCGCAGTAACGCATCAGCCACAGCACGCACCCCCTCAGTGCGACTGCCCCCTATGCTGTGGCGAAAGAAGGAGCGCCCCGGTTTCGCAGGGGATCGGGGCGGCTCCGTTCTTTCGCAGCGCCGGCAATCCTCAAAGGGGTGCCGCAAGCTCGGCGGCGTTACGCAAATCCCGAACGAAGGCTTTGTATGCGGCGGCGCGCTCATGCTCGTCGATTTGTCTCAGCAGCGACGAGGGGTGCACGGTGATGTAGCCGTGAAAGGGTCCGAACTGCGCCGGTCCACGGGCGCGCCCGATGGTCACCGGAGCGCCCGTCAATGCCAGGGCCGCTGTCGCGCCGAGAGCGACGACAAGATTGGGATGGACGAATTCGAGCTCTTTCAGAAGCCACCAGCGATAGTGTTTTACTTCGCCGACCGTTGGCTTTTGGTGGATGCGGCGCTTGCCGCGCTGCTCGTATTTGAAGTGTTTGACGGCATTGGTGACGTAGGTATCCGTTCGCTCAACACCCGCGGCTTCGAGGGCCTCATCGAGAAGCCGGCCAGCCGGACCGACAAAAGGATGACCTTGGCGATCTTCCTGATCGCCTGGTTGTTCGCCGACCAATGCGAGTGGCGCGCCGATCGGACCTTCGCCGAGCACAGCTTTCAGCCCACCGTGCACCATCGGCTTGGCGGCGGCGATCATCTTGTTCAGCTCGGCAAGGCTCGCCGGTTCTCGACCGCCTTCCATGTCGAAGGCCGGGAAGTTTTCCTGCCGGTTTGGTTTGTGCACGACAGTTCGCGTCATGCCGGTATAACGCGCGATCTCGCGTTCGGTGGCATTTGCACGGCGTTTTCGTTTTTGCGGGAAATAGCTCGGAGACCGCTATCCGCCGATGCTCTTCCCCGATTTTTCTATTGTAATAGAGTAACGGTCTTGTGAATCTTGGGTCTGACGTTTTTCCCGTAAGAGCGTGTGGGTTTGACAAGAAAATGGGAGTGAAATGATGAGGTTTGTTCAGGGCATCGCAGTTGCAGGCGCTGTGGCGCTCACAGGCTTGTTCGCGGCCGGTCCGGCTGCCAACGCGGCGAGCATCGCCGTCGGCAAGAAGCTCGAACTCAAGGTCGATCCGAAACAAATGAACGAAGAGCGGGCGCGGCTCTGGGCGCAATTCGGGGGATGGTGCGCGCTGAAGGACTGGCATCCGGCCGTCGCCAGCTGCGAAGAGAGCACGGAAGACGGCGCAAAGGTGCGCGTGCTGACGCTCAAGGATGGCGGCAAGATCAAGGAGAAGCTCCTCGATGAGAAGCCGAACTTCTACCGCTACGAAATTCTCGAAAGCCCGTTGCCCGTCAAAAATTATCAAGCGCAGTTCACGCTGACGCCGGATGATGACGACGAAGACGAGATCAACTTCGCATGGTCGGCGACGTTCGATGCCAACGGTAAGACGAACAAGGAAGCGCACGATGTCATCGATGGCATTTTCAAAGCCGGCCTCGATAACATCAAGACGATGGCCGGTACCAAGGCCGATGCCGACGATAAAAAGTAAGCCTTAGCTCTGAAGTTTCTTCCGGCGCCCTGCTTCTATTTTCCAGATTTGGAAAATAGGAGACGGGCGCCGATTTGTTTCTTCCCGAACCTCAGGTTTTCAGTGTTTCGATGGCGAGGCGGATGAGATCGGCCGTGCGATCGACGCCGAGCTTTACTTTCATCTGCGTGCAGATATTAGCGACCGTTTTGTAGGCTATGCCGAGATTTTCGGAGATCGCCGTCATGCTTTTGCCCTGGCCGAGCATGCGCAGAATTTCAACCTCGCGGATCGACAATGACTGCAATGGGTCATCGGTCGATATCTGGCTGACGGCAATGCGCGAGGCGAGGTCGCGGTCGATGTACTGTTCGCCGCCGCGAACCTTACGAATTGCGGCAATCAGCTCTTCGACGGGGGCACTCTTGCTGACGTAGCCGCGGGCGCCACCGCGGAGCGCGCGGACTGCGTAGATCGGTTCATGGTGCATGCTGAAGACGATGACGCGTGCCGCGCTGTCGACCGATTGAACGCGGCGCAGTAATTCGAGCCCGCCGGCGCCTTCGAGATTCAAGTCGAGGACGACGACGTCTGGATGTTCGCGCGTGTAGACGGCGAGCCCTTCCTCGATGTCAGCAGCCTCAAAAACCTGCGCATCGAAATGTGCCACGAACAGCCTTTGCAGGCCTTCGCGCACGACGCCGTGATCGTCAACGATAAGTATTTTCATGCCGCACTCGTATTTTTGTTTTCTTCTGATTTTCCGCAACGCTCGGTGGGAAGCGGGATCTCTGCGACAAGCATGACGCCCTTTTCTTCCTTCGAAGCTCTAATCTCTAATGTTCCGTCGAGAGCCGCCACGCGCTCGCGCATGCCAACGAGGCCGAAGCCGCGCTTGGCAGTCGCGGTGAGGCCGGTGCCGTCGTCGGAGACGACGATGCGCAATGCGCCTGCCGCGGTCCGCTTTGCAGTGAGACCGATTTTCGACGGTTTGCCGTGGCGAACAGCGTTGCTCGTGCCCTCTTGAAGAATGCGGAACGCCGCTTCTTCGATGTGCGCCGGAAAGCGCGCATCCTCGATATCGGTGTGGAAGGTGATGGCGGGGCGGCGCGTGCGCCAAAAGGCGACGAGGTGCTCGATGGCGTGCGTCAGGCCTTGATCGATCAGCATTGCCGGGCGCAGCCGGCTGAGAATTCCGCGCAGGTGCACCTGCATGTGCTGGACCGATTGACGGATCGCGACAGCGCGGTTTGTAACGTCGCCTGTAGCATCGCGAGACAGAAGCAGCGGGATCGACTGCGCATCGACATCAACGGCAAAAAGAAACGGGCCGATCTCGTCGTGAAGATCGCGTGCGATCTCAGAGCGCTCTTCCTCCTGAACGGTCGATAGCTGCTCGTTGAGCCGTTGGTTCTGCTCCTCAGCCGTTCGCAATTGATCCGCCATGCGGTTGAATGCGCGATAGATCAGATTGAGATCTTCGGGGCCTTGCTCGGCGACGTGCGCGGAGTAATCGCCTTCGCCGACGCGATTCAACGCAGCCGACAAGTCTTCGAGCGGTTTAAGTGCGCGCCCGAGACTCGCGTAGATCAGCGCCAGCACGACGCCGCAGAAGCTCGCGACAATGAGAAACTTGAGCTTCAAATCTTCCCATACCTCGCCGACCTCGTTGTGCGGATCGGCTTCGAGCGTGATGCTGCCGAGATGCTGGAGGTTCGGCGGCAGTTCGAAGCTTCGCGTGTGGATTTTTCCCTCGAGCAGCCAATAGAGCCAGGCAGGAGGCGGATCGACGGGCGGCCGCAGGCGCGACACGTCTTTCACAGCACCATCGGGTCCGACGAGACGGGCGACGATGTGGCGATCGCCATCGAAAGCGCCGACGATGCGACTGAGCTGTGTCGCGGGATCGCCGCTCGTTTCGATTGATGCCAACGCGTCCGTGACCGTGCTGCTGCCGACTGCAATTGCAGACGACATTTCGAGCTCGATCTTGCGCAAGCCGGCCCAGTACGTCAGCGCTCCGCCGACGAGAAGGCATGCTCCCAAGACGAGCGCAACGAGAGCAAGAAGGCGGCGTCTCAACGGCATTGAGTCAGCGCTCCGCCATGTGGTGTAACATTGTAACATTTTGGCGCAGAGCCGGAGGTGCGTCAAGGCTTGCGGCCGGCTGTTTCTGGAGATGGCAAAAAATCTGCATCGGCGTCATCGAGAGCGAGGAGCGTTTCAATCCATGACGCCGCATTTCCGATCCTATGTGTCGAACCTGCAGCGCATCTGGTTCGCGGAGCTTGTCGATCGTCAGGCGACGCGTCTGCGGCATAGCCAGGCTCGAGCCTCTCTCATCGTTCATCCGCTGACCGGATTGCCGTACCCTGACAAAGCGGACGGCTGCGAAGATCAGCCGCCACTTCAGGCATCCACACGCTAGGAGCGTTCGTGCGCTCCGGCCTGCTATCTAACAATCCCTGAGAGGTCTTGCCGGATCAGCATTCATGCCGGTGCAATAATCCGGCCGCGATCCCGGCGCCATCCGGGAATTTTTCCCGCAAATTTTCTACCGACGTGGTGTGTCGCAAGACTTGGCCTTTGGCCAATGATCGTAGGCCGTCGTTTAGAAGGTGAGATGATCAGGAGATTATGCAGCAGGATGGGACGCAGATTGCGCAGCGTCCGTGCCGGCCGCGCCTGACGCTGGTTTGCCGCCATCATGCCCCAGACGAGCGCAAGCAGCAGGTAGAAGTGGCGCCAATGATCGCTGTCGATCAGCACGCCTTCGCAGATGTTTCCGGCGAGCGCAGCGAAGGCGATCAGAAAGAGTGGCGATGTCGCCGATTTCTTGAACGCATGTCTGAACCCGAAGATCAGCGTGCCGATGCATGTCATCAGGTAGAGCAGCCCACCGACCCAACCTGCGTTGAGAAACATGCTGAGGTAAACGTTGTGGACCTCTTCATGATGATAGAAGCGCGTGAAGATCTCCGAGCCGATGCCGAGCGGATTTTCGAGGATCAAGCCGACAGCTTTCTTCTGTCCGCCGAAGCGGCCATCAGGGCCTTCGTCGTAGGATTGAGTGAGTGCGGCGCGCTGTTCGAGGAGATCGGAAATCGCTTCCGATTGCAGCGCAGCGGTCAGGATCAGGCCTAGGGCGGCTATAGCGAACAGCACGAGGGCGACGAGCTTCACCCGCTGGCGGTTGGTGTCCGCGGTGATTGTGTATACGTATCCGTAGATAAGGAAGCCGATCGAAGCAGCGGCCCAGGCGCCGCGTGAGAAACTGAAGAGGATGCCGACGGCGAGTACGGCGGCGGCCAGCAACGGCAGCGGGCCGCGCTTCGATGGCCGGACGAGCCACAGATGCAAGGCCGTCAGCAGCGGCGCCACCAGAAACGGTCCGAACACGTTCGGATCCTTGAACGGGCCAGAGGCGCGCCCGTAGCGTGTGAAAAGATCAAAGGCGCCGGGAAAGAGATTGAGATAACCGGCGATGCCGCAGATCGCCGCAAAAATTCCGGTCAGAAGATAGGCGTTGAGAATAAGTCGTGTATGCTTCTCGGGCTCCTTGGCGATGAACGCCGCGAACAGGAACCAAGCTGCCACGAGGTAGAGTGAAACGGTCATGTGCGACACGGCGATGCCGGTCTCACGCGCCAGCGCCGCGCTGATCTCGCCGCATGCGGTCATCGTCAGGACGACGGCGAAGCCCGCCCAGAGCATCGGCTTGGCGTCAACCAGACCGACGACGGGGAGCAGGATCATCAGTCCGATCGTCAGTGCATCGACCGGTGCTGGCTCGGTAAAAACAATCGAGCTTGCCGCGATCGTCAGCCACACAAGGGCGAGAGCAATCTGATGCGCAACGCTTTTCCGAACGCCACCGCGCAAATTGAAACGGGCAAGCGTCGGTGCCAAGGCGATGACCGGCGAGGACATATCAGCGGGCTTCTCTGTTTTGACTGAACAACGGAGGTCGCGTGGGCGCGGAAATCAGTACGCGTGCTCGGTGTTAAGCAAAGCGAACGGCGTCTTGAGCAGGATGTAGAGATCGAGAAACACGCTCCAGTTTTCGATGTAGTAGAGATCGTGCTCGATGCGCTTCGTGATCTGCTCTTCCGTATCGGTCTCGCCGCGCCAGCCGTTGATCTGCGCCCATCCCGTGATTCCGGGCTTGACCTTATGGCGCGCGAAATATCCGTCCACGACTTCTTCGTAGAGATGGCCGGCGGCCTTTGCCTGCACTGCGTGTGGCCGCGGGCCGACGAGCGACAGGTTGCCCTTCACGACGTTGATCAGCTGCGGCAGCTCGTCGAGGCTCGTCTTACGGATGAACTGGCCAACGCGGGTCACGCGCGGGTCGTTCTTCGTCACGAGCTTCGATGCCGTGGCGTCGCAGCGGTCGACGTACATCGAGCGGAACTTGAAGACCTCGATCAGCTCATTGTTGAAGCCATAGCGCTTCTGGCGGAAGAACACCGGGCCGCGGCTATCGAGCTTCACTGCAAGAGCGACGAGCAGCATCACGGGAACAAGCGCCACAAGCGCAAGCGAGCCGATGATTTTGTCGAACAGCCATTTTGAGACGTGATCCCAATCGGCGATGGGTTTGTCGAAAAGATCGATCATGGCGACGGATCCAACGTGCGAATACGTTCGCGGTGAAAAGCGGAGATCGGTTGCGCGCGCCGGCATTTTCACGTCGGCTGGCAGGACGGAGAGCCGGCCTGCAACGCTCGAGAGGCGGCTCTCGGCTGCAAGCGGCAACGACACGACCACCAGATCGAGCTGCTTCGTGCGGCTCATGGTGATGAGATCGTTGAGGCCGCCGAGGCGGGGGTAGCCAGCGATCTGCCGAGGAGCACGTGCATCGCTGCGATCGTCGAAGATTCCGGCGATGCGCACGATCGAGTGGGTGTCGGCTTCGAGTTCTTCGAGAAGGTTGTCGGTCAGCGGACCGGCGCCATAAATCGCGACGCGCTGATAGAGACGGCCCGAGCTCGCGGCATTACGGACGTACCATCCCGCGACGAGCCTGCCTGCCATCACCGAAATGGCACCGCAGGCGAACCAGGTCACGAGCCAGATACGCGAAATATCCGAGCCGATCTTCAGAAAGAAGATCGCGGCGATCAGAGCGGCGAACGCGGTCGTCCAACCGAGCATCACTGTCGGCAGATTTTTGATGTACGCCGAAAGTGCGCGCAGGCTGTAGAGGTCGAGCATGCCGTATACGACGACCGTCGCGACCCCGACGAGCGCGGTCGAGAAAAGGTAAGCTGGGTTTTTGAGGACGCTCGATTCCGCAACATAGAAGTGTGCGAGCGCGAGGCCGAGGAGCGTCACCGTCAGGAATTCGACGCAACGGATGCTGCCGCTGACGACGACGGGGGACAGAGTGCGCTGATGGTCCGCCCTGTCGGCCAGTTTGCCGCGCATGAAGGCCAGCGGGCGCGTGACAACCCCGGCATTTGCGATGTGATCTGCAGGCGAATTCTTGAATTGAAGGGTCAGTGACATCTCTGCTGCGCGTCCCGTTTGGATAAACGTGAACGCCTAACAAGCAGGCTTCATGCCACTCGGGTTAAGTCCCGTTAACTTCGCTGATCTTGCAATTTTGTAGTGGCGTAAGTGCGCCGGTCCGGGCGGCGCGACGGCATTGCGTAGAAATTCAGGACAGCGTCCGTCATCGCCGCCACGGTAAATTTCTTGGAAATCGTCGATTTGAGCCGGGCGGCGCGTGCCAGCGCGAGGTTGGGGCTATCGAGAGCCGTTGCCAGTGCCTCAGCCAATGCGGTGACGTTTCCGGGCTCGATCAGGCCAGTGTCCGATCCAGCGGTAATCTCCGGGATACCCCCGACATTCGTGGCAATCAGCGGTAGTCCTGCGGCTGCGGCCTCAAGGACGACGTAGGGGAAGCTTTCGGCCCGCGATGGGACGACCATCGTACGGCCGAGGGCAAATGCGTCCCGGATTGGCAAGGCGCCAGTAAAGCGCACGAGTTCGTCGAGACCGAGTGCGGAGCACATGGCTTTGAATTTCGCCTCGTCCGGTCCCGATCCGACGATGGTCGCGGTGGTGGAGCGCTCTTTCAGCCTGGCGAGGGCTTCGAGCAGAATATCGACGCCTTTCAGGTCGCGCAGCTCGCCGACGAACAGGACATCAGTCGCATTGGGGCCGGGGTTTGAGGCCGTGAAGTCGGCGGTTCTGAGGCCGTTCGGGATGATGCGCTGAGGAGCGCCCTCGGCGCGAATACGTGCGCGATAGGTTTGCGCGGCGTGGGCGCTTTCGAAGATCAGTCCGGTCGTTACCGTCTCAAGCCCGCGCTCGATCATCATCAAAACGCGTTGCTCCAGAGAGCCGGGCTTCAGGTTCAGGCTGCCGCCGTGCGGGGTGTAGAAGGATTTCACGGAACGGCCTCGGACGGAGAGGCTGCGGGCCGCCAGTCTGGCATAGGCGCCGCCTTTGGCGCCGTGGCCATGCAACACGTCGAGATCAAGCTTTGCGGCATGACGACGGACGGCGCGAACGGCCGCAAGGTCGCCAAGGCCGGGCTGGCGACGCATCGGAACGCGCGCGACCCCCAAGGTCAGCTTCGGGGCGATCGCCGCAAACTTGGGGGATGTCAGCCTGTCTTCGGCGTTGCTGTCGGCGAGGATGCCGACATCGTGCCCGCGATTGGCTTGCTCTTCAGCGAGATCGAGGACATGACGGAAAAGGCCCCCGACGGGTGCACGAAGACAATGGAGAATGCGCATTCCAAACCTGCCCGATATGCCGGGAAAGGTCTGATGCTTCTCAGAAATACCTCTCGAAGACGTAAACGGTGTCGCCGGGCCGCAACGGCAGGTCGCTCGGTGCTTCGATTTGCTGAACAACGCCGTCGACCTTGCGGGTGACCCGGAAGGTTTGCTCGCTGGCGCGCTCGGTATAGCCGCCGCCGATTGCGACGGCCGTTTCGACCGTCATGCCGGAGACGTAGGGATACTGTCCGGCATTGCGGACTTCGCCGAGGATAAAGAACGGCCGGTTCTGCTGGATATCGACAGTGACTTGAGGGTCTTTGACGTATTCGGACCCGAGGCGCGAGCGAATGATGCTCTGCAGCTGGCCCGTCGTTTTGCCGCGTGCCGAGATGTTACCGATAAGCGGCACGGAGATCTTGCCATCGGGATCGACGATATAGAGCCGGGAAAGGCTTGGCTGACCATAGACGAAGACGCGAATCCGGTCGCCGGAGTCAAGACGGTACGGGCCATCGTGGTCGGCGGCGGTTTCCGACATCACCGCAGGAATAATTGTTGGAGGTCCCCAAGCGGCCGTGTCGGCAGATGCGGTCGTTAAGGGAACAGGATAGCCGTCGACAGCGGGACCGCCGGCCTCGCTTCGAAGCTGGGGGCCAAATCCCGAAGCGCAACCCCCGAGCATCAGCGATGCAGCCGCCGCAGCAAATAGAAGGTGGCGTACCGACATCGGCGCAAATTTCCTGCATGCGAATTGACGGCCGGACGTTAGTCACGCCGAGTTAATAAAACCTAACGCGCCGTATTTTTTTGAGCCGCTTAAGGAGATGCTAACCGCGACGGACGATTACTTCACTGTTGGAAACCATTTGATTGAGTAGAGTGATGCTGTCACGTGGCCATGCCTCGCCCGATGACATCGATATGTCTTCGGTGTTCGGGACCTTGAAACGCAGTGGGCGCTGGCTCATTCCGTTGAGCCTGGTGCTCGGAGGTATGACGTATGCTGTGTTATCGCTGGTAGCTCCCCGCTACCAGAGCGAAGCGGAACTGGCGATCGTCGCCAGGGGTGCCGCCGGTACGTTTGCTGACCGCAATGCCGCGACAGGGCCTGATCTCATCACGACGCGGATGGACAAGGAAGCGATCAACACGCATGTCCGTGCGATGCAATCGCAAGAGTTGCTGGAGAAGATCGCAAAGGATCTGAAGCTCGCCGATCGTCCGGAGTTCAACACCGCGCTCGGACCTGTCGATAAGCTCGACGCAGTCCTTCGTATGGCTGGCATCGGTGGCCCTCGAAAAGGCGAGACGACGCGCGATCGCGTGCTCGACGCCCTGCGCAGCCGCCTTGAGGTTTACGCCGCGAAGGAAAGTCGATTCATTGGCGTCCGCATGACATCGAACGATCCCGAACTTGCCGCGAAAATTGCCAACACGCTTGCCGAGAACTACCGCGCGTCTCTGGCCGAGCAGGGCGTCACCGAAGTCGACGATTTGCAGGCCGTATTGCAGGCGAAGATCGAGAAGCTGACGGCGGAAGTCGCCGCTGCCGAGACGGAGGTCGACCGCTATCGCGGCAAGATCGACGGTTTTCGCGGCGGGGCGCAGAACACCGGCCTCAACGAACAACAGATGTCGGAGCTGACGGCGGAACTGACCAAAGCCAAGGCGGCACGCGGTGAAGCGGAGGTGCGCGCGAAATCGGCACGCGAGATGATCGCGCTCGGATCGGCCGATCAATTGGCGGACGTGCAGAAATCGCCGCTCATCCAAAATCTCGTGCAGCAGCGCGTGCGCATCGAGCGGCAGATTTCGGAGCTTTCCGCGACACTCCTTCCGGGCCATCCCCGCATGCGCCAGCTCAATGCGGATCTTGCGGGCCTCAAAGTTCAGATCGGCAAAGAAATCTCGAAGATCGTCGACAGCCTTGAGAAGGAAGCGGCTGTTGCGAAGGGCCGTGAGGACAGCATCGCGCAGAGCCTCGCCGACATCAAAGCGCGTGTCGTGACCAACGCGCCGGAAGAAGCACAACTGCGCCAGCTCGAGGCGACTGCAAAGGCGAAGCGTACCGAACTCGACAATATCCAGGCGCAGCTTGAATCGAACCGCAAGAAGCTCGACGCGCGTGCCCAGCCGGTCGCGGCGCAGATCATTTCCAATGCACAGCCAGAAAGCGTTCCGGTGTTCCCGCGTAAGGGTTCGTTGTCGACGCTGATCGCCATTGCGTCGCTGATGTTCGGCACGGCGTGGGTCGTTACGAAAGCGTTGTTCCGCGAGGCCCGTCGCGGTTCGCAGACAACGATGTCTCGCCAGGAGGCAAAATCAGCGCGCTTGCGGCCGGAGCCAGCGTTCCCGCCCCATCGCGAGCCGGTATTGAGCGAGATCGTCGATGATGAGATCGTCGATGACGAGCCTGCGCCGCCGTTACCACGGCCCGAGCCGCAACGGCCGGTGGCGGTCGCCCCGGCGATCGCGTCCGATGTCGGAGCACTGGTGCTGCGCCTGATGCAGCGGCGTCCTCAAAGCGGCGGCCATCGCACGATGCTGACCGGGGAGAACGAAAACATCGATGCTTCGAAAGAGGCGTTGGAACTTGTCAAGGCGCTCGCCCAAAGCGGAGAGCAGGTCATCCTTGTGGACTGGAATCCCGATGGCCAGGACCTGGCTTCATCAATCGGTCTCAATCCAGGGGCCGGATTGAACGATCTGCTCCGGGGAGATGTGAACTTCGGCGATATCATCCAGCGCATGCCCGGTTCCGATGCTCACGCAATCGCCAGCGGCAATCCTCTCGACCAGGCGGTCGAGGCCGCCGACGCGGATCAGCTCAATCTCGTCCTCGATGCTCTCGACGAAGCGTACGACTATATCGTCGTTACCGGGCGCCACGATGCGGCGCGCCAACTCTTCGAGACGATCGAAGGCCGTTTCGATACCGGCATCGCCGTTGCCGAACCTCGGAAGCAAGCGCGGGTCATCGACGACCCAGCTGACACGTTCCTCGGCTTTGAGGTTGCCGACATCGATATCGTCCGTTTCGAGCGCCGTGTTTCGGAGGCTCCTCCCGTCCAGCAGCGCATTGCGCGCGCGACGGGGCGGAGACCAACGGAAGTGGCGCGGCAGGCTTAATCGCAAGTCGAACCCTGAACGAGGTCAGGTCTCACGATGTCGCGGCGCACGACCAAGCTTTTGAAGACGGCGCTTTCGACGCTCCACTATTCGGGCGCCGATCGTCTCGCCGCACCGTTCACCGGAGGTGATGGCGTTATTTTCATGCTGCATCAGGTGATGCCTGGCGCACGGCGTGACTTCGAGCCGAACGGTATGCTGAAAGTGACGCCGGAGTTTCTCGATGGCGTTATTCGCCAAGTGCGGGCCAGCGGGTTCGATATCGTTGCTCTCGACGAGGTCAAACGGCGGCTGAGCGGGGCATCGCCATCGCGGAAGCCGTTCGCCGTCTTTACGCTGGATGACGGGTACAAGGACAATCGCGATTTCGCTTATCCTGTATTCAAGCGTCACAACGTGCCGTTCACGATCTACGTGCCAGCGGCTTACGCCGACGGATATGGCGAGCTTTGGTGGCTGGCGCTCGAAGAGGCGCTCCGGCGGCTTTCGCACGCCGAGCTCGAACGCGATGACGCCACACAAAGCTATTCGCTTGCGACGGACGCAGAAAAGAGTGCCGCGTTTCACGACATCTACTGGTGGCTGCGCAAGATCCCTGAGGACGATGCCCGCGCCCTGGTGCGCGACCTTGCCGCGAAAGCGGGTTTCGAGGTCGGTGCGCTGTGCCGCGAATTGGTAATGGACTGGGACGAAATACGGACGCTCGCGGAAGATCCGCTGGTTACGATTGCCGCCCACACGACCAATCATTTTGCGCTTGCCAAGCTTCGGCCGGAGGACGTGCGGCGGGAAATGGCCGACAGCGTCGTGCGGGTGGCGAAAGAGCTTGGAAGACCCGTCCGGCATTTCAGCTACCCTTACGGCGATGAATGCAGCGCCGGATCTCGCGAATTCGAAATCGCGCGCGAGCTCGGCCTCGAGACGGCGGTGACGACGCGCAAAGGCCTCATCCGGATGGCGCACGCCGATGCCATGACAGCGCTGCCGCGTTTGTCGCTCAACGGCGACTACCAAGATGCCCGTTACGTGAAGGTTCTGCTTTCGGGGCTGCCATTCGCGCTCTCCGATGGTGCGAAGGCGATGCTCCGGCCACTCTCACGGGGCACGCGGGGCGGGACTTCGGATGCGATCAAGTATCCGGCTTCTGCATCCACGAGATGAGAAGACCTGCCGGGACGACCCAGAGCAACCCCGCGATTACGTAATAGAGAAGCTCGGTGATTTTGCTCGCATTGTGCACCTGCAGCACAATGGCGACGCCGACTGCGATCACGGCATAGACTGCAATCAGCAGGAGCAAGAAGATCGTGCCTAGGAATTTGCGCTGGCGCTGGGTCATGCTGGCTCGATAATTAGTCATTTTTAGGCGGTAACCGCGCCTCAAAGGCGCATTGTTCCCGGCGGGGGACGGAGTATCACACCACCACCGCATTCGTTTAGGGATATTTGCCACAAATGACGCTGGTCCATGCCGCAGATGACGATCGAGGCGCTTTCGTTGGCAGCAGCGTTGCCGGCGACCGGGCGGTTTCATTCTGGCTGTGGTCCGTCGCGGCGCTCGTCATAGCGATGGTGGTCGTCGGCGGTGCGACGCGTCTGACCGAAAGCGGGCTGTCGATCACCGAATGGCAGCCGCTGCTTGGCGCCATTCCGCCGCTGAGCCACAACGATTGGATGGCCGCGTTCGAGAAATACAAGCAGATCCCGCAATACCACATCATGAACCAGGACATGACGCTCGATGCGTTCAAGTCCATCTACTGGTGGGAATGGAGTCATCGTTTCCTCGGGCGCTTTATCGGTGTCGCGTTCGCGCTGCCGTTGATCTTCTTCTGGCTGACAGGACGTTTGAAGCGCGGCAGCGGAGCCAAGTTTCTTGGCCTTCTCGCGCTTGGCGGCGTGCAGGGCTTTATCGGTTGGTACATGGTGAAGTCGGGTCTCGTCGACCGCATTGATGTCAGCCAATACCGGCTGGCGTTGCATCTGACGACGGCATTCGCAATCCTGGGATTGCTCGTCTGGATGGCGCTTGAAGAATGGCCCGACGCGGGGCGCCACCTGATCGGCGCCGTCACGCCTGCGGTCCGACGCATGGGCGTGTTCATAGTTGCGATCGTCGTGACGCAGGTCGTTCTCGGCGCGTTCGTCGCGGGCCTTAAAGCGGGCTTCATCTACAACACCTGGCCGACGATGGATGGGCAGTGGATACCGAGCGATTATTGGACGACCCCCGCGTATCTGACGTTCTTCGAAAGCCACGCCGCTTCGCAGTTCGATCATCGCATGATGGCTTACTTCGTTGCGCTGGTCGTGCTGACGGAACTGTGGCTGGTGATGCACTCGGCCGTGGACAGCCGCATCCGAGCGACGGCCGGTCTATTGACGCTGGCTGTCTGCGCGCAAATCGCGCTCGGCATCGCGACCCTCTTGGCGCACGTTCCGCTTGAGCTGGGCGTTGCGCATCAGCTCGGCGGCGCGATCGTATTCGTGCTATCGGTCGTGCACCTGCACGCAATCCGCCGGGCGGCCGTTTCGGCTTAAATAGTCGAAGTCAATTCAGCCCGAGCATCAGCTTGATGTTCTGGACGGCAGCGCCGGCAGCACCTTTGCCGAGGTTATCGAGGCGTGCGACGAGCACGGCCTGATTGAGCTCGGGCTTTCCGAAAACGAAGAGTTCGAGCCGGTCGGTATCGTTCAGCGCTTCCGTTTCGAGACGCGCGATCTTGCCCGCCGCGCCGGTGACGACACCGACAAGCTCAGCCGTTTTATAGTAGTCGGCGAGAACGGCTTCGATATCGGCGGCGCCCGGGTTTCCGGTGAGCGTATCGAGGTGCAACGGAACCGAGACAAGCATGCCCTTATGGTAGTTGCCGACGCTCGGGACGAAAATCGGCCGCCGTGTCAGACCCGAATATTTCTGCAACTCGGGCACGTGCTTGTGCTCGAGACCGAGACCATAAAGCTCGAACGACGGCGCAGTTCCGGCCTCGTAGGATTCGATCATGCTGCGGCCGCCGCCCGAATAGCCCGAGACGGCATTGATCGTGACGGGGTAGTCGGCTGGCATGATGCCAGCTTCGACCAGCGGACGGATCAGCGCGATGCCGCCAGTCGGATAGCAGCCGGGATTGGCGACACGCGTCGCGCCGCGAATGGCGTCGGCCTGGCCAGGCGCCATTTCTGCAAAGCCATACACCCAACCCGGAGCAACACGGTGGGCGGTCGATGCGTCGATGATTTTCGGGGCATCGGCTCCGAGCGCGTCGGCGAGCGCCACGGCTTCTTTTGCGGCATCGTCGGGCAAGCACAGAACGGTGAGATTGACGTCGCGCATCATGTCTGCGCGCGCGGCCTTGTCCTTCCGCCGCTCGGGATCGATGCTCTTGACACTGATCGAGGGGATCGCGGCGAGGCGCTCACGGATTTCGAGCCCGGTGGTGCCTGCCTCGCCGTCGATGAAGACCGTGGCGGTCTTCGCCTTCTGAGAAACCTTTGCCGTCATCTTAACCGCCAAATCCAAGCCGGTGTTTGATGCCATGCCATATCGTTTCCGAACATCCTACTCCGTAGTTCGCGCATAGGATCCGATGGCTGTCACGATAAATCATGTCGAGTGCGACATAGAGAATGATCAGCAGGCCGAACCATGCAATCCACGGATAGCGCGCCAGGAGCTTCGCGATGTAGTTCGACGCAACTGCCATCAGGATGATCGCGATGCTGAGGCCGATCACGAGTACGAGCGTCGATTCTCCGGCGGCACCCGCCACGGCCAGAACATTATCGAGCGACATCGAAAGATCGGCCAGGATGATGGTCCATAGCGCCGACCAGAATGTCGTTTCCTGCGGATGAGAGAGGGGCGAAGCGAGCTGCTTTTCCACTGCGTCGATCGAATGCGTGTCGGCTTCGACGATCTGCTTGTACATTTTCCAGCAGACGAAGAGGAGCAGGATGCCGCCTGCGAGCGTCAGGCCGATCACCTGCAGCATCTGCTGGGCAATGCTCGAAAAGATGATTCGGAGGATGACGGCGCCCAGAATGCCCCAGAAGATAACCTTCGCTCGCATAGACGGCTGCACGCGCGATGCCGCCATGCCGACGACGATGGCATTATCGCCGGCAAGCGTCAGGTCGATCATCAGGATGTTGAAGAGCGGTACGCTGTGGGTTCGCCACCAGTGTGGCGACACAAGATAACCGATGTCCGTTGCGAGCGTCGACATAAGCTCGCTGGCGCCGTGGAGCAGCCAATCCATCTTATTCTCCGATTATCCGGCTGCGCGTGCAACGGCAGTTGGGCGGGACTCTGGCGGTATTTGGCATCGCACTGGCGTGTCGACAACCCTTTGGCCGCCTAAAGCACAAACAAAAACAGCCCGCCGAGGGCGGGCTGTTTGAAGTTTCGCGACGTTCCCGGCGCTAGCGCTTCGAGAACTGGAACGACTTGCGAGCCTTGACCCGGCCATACTTCTTACGTTCGACGGTACGGCTATCGCGCGTCAGGAAGCCCTGCTTTTTCAGAACGCCGCGAAGCTCGGGCTCGTAATAGGTCAATGCCTTCGAGATGCCGTGACGGACGGCGCCCGCTTGGCCCGAAAGTCCGCCGCCTGCGACGGAAATATGAATGTCGTACTGTGTCGCGCGGTTGGCGATGTTGAGGGGCTGCTGCAGCAGCATCTGCAATACCGGGCGGGCGAAGTAGGCCTTGAAGTCTTTCTTGTTGACGGTGATGACGCCCTTGCCCGGCTTCAGCCAGACGCGTGCGACGGCGTCCTTGCGCTTGCCGGTGGCATAGGCACGGCCGAGCTTATCGAGCTTCTGCGTGCGGACAGGCGCAGCTTCAGGCGTCGGCGTCGCTCCCTTGACGGCCGCGAGATCGGCGAGGGTCTTTGTTTCGGTGGCCATGGATCTCAGACCCTCACATTCTTACGGTTGAGTTTTGCTACGTCGAGCTTTTCCGGATTCTGCGCAGTGTGCGGATGTTCGCTGCCTTTGTAGACGCGAAGATTGCGCATGATCTGCCGGTGGAGAGGGCCGCGCGCCAGCATGCGTTCGACGGCCTTTTCGAGAATGCGCTCGGGATGCTTGCCGTCGAAGATTTGGCGCGGCGTGCGCTCTTTGATGCCACCCGGATAGCCGGTGTGCTTGTAGTAGACCTTGTCTTCACGCTTGGCGCCCGTGAAGACGACCTTTTCAGCGTTGATGACGACGATGTTGTCGCCGCAGTCGACGTGCGGCGTGTAGATGGCTTTGTGCTTGCCCTTGAGGCGCGTCGCGATGAGAGCGGCGAGGCGGCCGACAACGAGCCCTTCGGCGTCGATGAGGACCCACTTTTTCTCCACCGTGGCCGGCTTGGCGACATAGGTAGACATTGGAATTCAAGGCTCCTTGACGGAATGGACGGCAGGGGACGGCGATACGCATCGACGGCACAGGCGTGTCCGGAAAGCGCGGTAGATACCGAATTCGTCATGCGGTGGCAAGTTGAATTACGAGTATTTCGAAAGCTTATTGTTTTTCAGTGTCTTAGCATTTGAGGTAATATAATACCACCATGTGGTATTGTGCTACCATCACCCGAGGGAGCATTGTCGGCTTGACAAACCCATTGATTTTTTTCGAGTTCTAGTTGGGAATTTGAACCCTAGCTGAGGGAGTGGGGGGTTCACTAATGCCGAATACAATCAAGGTCGCTGCTGGTGTCTACCAAGCAGAGAAACGCAAAGTCGATCGGATGAACGTCGGCTTCTACTGCAATAAGTGCGATGAGTTCTTTGCGATCGCCGTTGCTCCCAAGGGAGCCGACGCAAAAATCCTGGAAACGATCATCGACCTGGAACCAGGAGTGATGTTCGAGTGTCCGATGTGTCATGAGGTCCAAGAGCGTCAATCGAGCGAGGTGGCTCGCATTCGGCTAACTCCTGGCAAGACACGTAGGCCACATCCTCCAAAAGATGCCCACTAATGACCGCATCAAGAGCGGCCCGAATGCTGTGGAACTCGTTCATTCGAACCTCAAAATTAAGACGATTATCGGCTTGACAAACCGGCGGCTATTTTCGCGGTTTGACTTCAGCCATCAGGACAACGGTTTCCTTGGCCAAAAGCGCTCCCGTGCCTGTCGTGGGGCCAATGCGCGTCATGCAACCTCGACCTGATAGCGCGGGGTTTCCCAGAGGCGGATCGTCGGCGTTATGCCCGCCTTTTTCGCAATGCGGTCGCGAAGCCAGAGAGCGAGAATTTCGCTTGTTGGATTGCCCAGCTCAGGGATGTCGTTCAGGCAACGATGGTCCAGTTCGTCGATGATCGGCTGAACGATGGCATCCAGCTCCGCATAATCGAGGACGAAACCCCTCGCATCCAGGCCGCCAGCGACAGAGACATCGACGCGGTAATTGTGGCCATGAAGGCGACGGCATTTGTGTCCCTCTGGGACCTTCGGCAGGAAATGTGCGGCCTCGAATGAATAGGTTGCCGTCACGCGGACGATCGGCCCGTCAGTGTTTGCTGCGTCGCGAATAGTGGTCACTTGCCCTCCTTTATCGGTGCTTCGAGAGCATCACCGACGAGCGAAAGAATTTCGTTCCGTTGAGCCGTTCCTTATTGGAGTGCGGAACGACAATCACGGAATTTTTCGAGTAGCAGATCGGCATTTTTCTGCCGCATCCAAGAGCCGCTTAGCATTTCTCTCGGATTGCGATCGTCCTCATCGTCAGGATCGGCAGGACGCGCCAAGCTTTTGGCGACGATAGGCGTGTCGCGGATCTCCATCGCGTAGCCGCGGGACTTCGGGACTGGTCATTTGAAGGAACCAGTCGGGTGCATTCGTCATTTCGTTTCTTCCAACGGAGGGGACTCCACTAAGTTTGAAATTCAGCCTAGTTTGTCTCACTACAACCATAAGCGGAAAGGACCCGCAGGTTTGTCAAGCCGATACGCGCCCGAAGTGTCGGGTTCCGCGCGTTTTGCTTCCGCAATCCGGTGGGTGATCGTTCGGGGCGCCTATTGCATTTCTTAATCTTGTCTTAGTCGCAGTGTCAGGTCCCGGAAACCGGGCGGACTTATGGTCGGGGTGGGTTCAACGCGGAGAAGGACAATGCTGGTCTCAATGGCCAAGATGACGGGGCGTTTTGGTGTGGTTCTGGTCGGGCTGTGGGCCGGACTGGCGACGGCAAGTGCGCAGCAGACACCCGCGCCGCCTGCCGCGGCTGCTGAAGGCAGCGCTGCACCAAATGCGGCCGCTCCGCAGGATGACATCAAGCAGATCAAGCTGACGGACGAGCAGGTGAAGCACTTCATCGCTGCGCAGGCCGATCTTGCCGCAGTCGCATCGAAAATTCAGGCGGCCGGCGATACGCCCGATCCGGCGTTGCAGGCGGAGCTCGAGGGCATCGCGACGAAGAACGGGTTCGGCAATTTTGCGGAGTTCGACGACGTTGCCGCGAATATCTCGATCGTGATGGCGGGGCTCGATTCAAACACCGGCAATTTCGTCGATCCGGTCGAAGCGTTGAAGAAAGAGCGCGACGATGTCCAGAAGGATTCGAGCATTCCGGATGCCGACAAGAAGCAGCTGATGGACGAGCTGACGGAGGCCATCAGCACGACGCCAAAGCTCGAGTACAAGGAAAACATCGAGATCGTGAAGGCGCATAAGGCCGAGATCGAGAAGGCGCTCCAGTAGCCCGTCGGTTGCGACGCGGAACGCCCGGCGCTACTATTTCCTCGATGCAAGATGGTTCACCCGATGTCGCTTCGCTCCTCCTCGTTGAAGAGGTGGAGCCAGGCGTTGTGCTGCTTACGCTCAATCGTCCGGAGGCGCGCAACGCCTTGTCACGTGCGCTGATCGCTGCGGTTCACCGCGAGATCGAACGTCTGGGGGAAGATCCGAACGTCGCGGCGATCGTCGTCGCTGCCAACGGCAAGGTGTTTTCTTCGGGCCACGACCTCAAGGAACTGACAGCGCATCGCTCCGATGCTGACGGCGGCCAGGCCTTCTTTCGCGAAACCATGCAGGCCTGCTCCAACATGATGCGGGCGATCGTCGCTTGTCCGAAGCCGGTAATCGCGGCGGTCGAGGGGCGCGCGACCGCGGCCGGCTGTCAGCTTGTTGCAACGTGCGATCTCGCCGTCGCGTCAGAGACTGCCGATTTCGCGACGCCCGGCGTCAATATCGGTCTCTTCTGCTCGACGCCGATGGTCGCTCTGTCGCGTAACGTACCGAGAAAGCGGGCGATGGAGATGCTGCTGCTCGGCGAAGCTCTCTCGGCGGCAGAGGCCATGACCTACGGTCTCGTTAATCGTGCTGTCGCACGTGGCGAAGCGCGGGCGGAAGCTGTCGGCATGGCGCGCAAGATCGCGTCGAAATCGAAGGCGACGGTTGCGATCGGCAAGGCGGCATTCTACCGGCAAGCCGATTTGCCGCTTGGCGAGGCCTATGCCTTTGCCAGCGAGGTCATGGTGCAAAACATGATGAAGCTCGATGCTGCCGAAGGGATTTGCGCTTTCATCGAGAAGCGGCCGCCCGACTGGAAGGATGCCTGACTTGGAGCCCCGCCTTTCCTTCGTCACCCTCGGTGTCGACGATGTCGGCCGCTCGCGCAAGTTCTACGAGGCGCTCGGGTTCAGGGCGTCGGCGGCGAGCCAGCCGGAAGTTACGTTCTTCGATGCTGGCGGCGTCGTGCTGGCTGTCTTTGGCCGTGAGGCGCTTGCTGCCGATGCGTCCGTCGCGGCGGCGGGCTCGGGATTTTCGGGCGTCGCGCTGGCGCATAACGTCAACTCGGAAGCCGACGTCGATCAGGTCCTTCGAGAAGCCGTCGCAGCAGGGGCAAAGCTTTTGAAGCCTGGCCAGAGAGCTTTCTGGGGCGGGTATTCAGGTTATTTCGCCGACCCCGACGGGCACGTCTGGGAGGTCGCATACAATCCGTTCATGCCCCTCGATGAGCGTGGCCGCGTAACCCTTCCCGAGCCTGCAGCATGAGCATCGACGGACTGAGCGACGCCGACGTTCGAGCCGTTCTTGATCGCGTCAAGACGTTTGCCGTCGTCGGCGCCAGCGCCAAGCCCGAGCGGCCGAGCCACGGGGTGATGGGCTTCCTGATCAAGCGGGGCTACGTCGTCCGGCCGGTCAATCCGGGTATCGCCGGCAAAACGATCCACGGCCAGGAGGTTTACGCGAGCCTTGCTGACGTTCCGGCGCCGGTCGACGTCATTGACGTTTTCCGCACACCGGCCGCGGCCCTGCAGGTGGTACGCGATGCGATCGCAGTTAAGGACAAGCTCGGCGCGACCGTCATCTGGATGCAGCTCGGCGTCATTAACGAGCAGGCGGCGTCCGAAGCACGGGCTGCGGGCTTTACGGTCGTGATGGACCGATGTCCGAAGATCGAGTTGTCGCGGCTCTCCGGGCGCTAAACTCAAAACGGGACTTGGCCGCCGACCCGCGGCATCCTGACGTCCTACTTTTACAGAAGGGCGATCGCCATTTATGCTCGTCAGTTCACGTCCGGGGGCGACGGGCTGTTCCCCAGGGAACAGGATTTGGCACCGCAACGGCTAGGCTTTGCTTTCCTGCCGGGAATGGAGCATATGCCTGTAACTAACCCCCGGAGCAACTCAACGATGAAGTCGGGTGCCTTGACGTCCGTGAAGCTGCCAGCAGACTGGTCGGTGGAGACCATTCTCCCGATCGAATTCCAAGGGCGCGAGCTGACCCTCGAAGCCCATGCCTATCAGGGCGAGACGGACGCAGAGCAGATCGTTGTTCTCGTCCATCGCGATGCGAAGGCGGCAAACGGCTCGACGCCGGTCCCGGTCGTGCGCGTTCACTCCGGCTGCGTGACGGGCGATATTTTCCATTCGCTCCGTTGCGACTGCTATCAGCAACTCCAGGCGGCGCTCAAGGTCATCACCGAGGTTCCCCTCGGGGTCATCGTGTACGTGCCCTATCACGAGGGGCGCGGCATCGGCCTCTTCAAGAAGATCCAGGCTTATGCCCTGCAGGACCAGGGCTTGGATACGGTCGAAGCCAATATCGAAGTCGGAGCGCCGATCGACAGCCGCGACTACAGCCTCGCTGCGCGCGTGCTGCACGATCTCGGCATGACGGAGATCAAGCTTCTGTCTAACAATCCGGCGAAAGAGCAGGCCTTGAAGGCGCACGGCATTCGTGTTGCCGAGCGCCTGCCGCTCGTCATCAAGCCGAACAAGTTCAACAAGCGCTATCTCGAAACGAAGCGCTCCCGCATGGCGCACAAGCTCTAATTGCGGCGTTCGGACTTCGCGGGGATAAGGGCTCGCAGGGACGCTGTACAAGACGCGCGACGCCGTTGACGCGCGTCAGGGGTTGCATCATCCGCCTCATGGCTATAGGCCGGGCTTCAGTTCAAAGAGATGCTTCCCAGCTTATAAGGCTGGCGCTTTTTTTTAAGATCAACGGTCTATGCCCGACGACTTTCCGCTTCGCCCTTTTCTGCCAGCCGATACGATGGCGCTGCGCGATCTTTTCGCCCAGAGCATCGAAGAGCTGACGGTCGACGACTACGATGAGGACCAACGGCTCGCCTGGGCGGCGAGCGCCGAAGATGCGGCCGAGTTCCGCACCCGCCTCGGAGAGATGCTCACGCTCGTCGTGCATCTCGACGGGGAATACCTGGGTTTCGGGTCCCTTAAGGACAATAAAACGATTGATATGCTTTATGTGCATCCGGATTTCGCGGGCGAGGGGATCGGATCTGCGATCGCTGATGCACTCGAGAAGATCGCCGGGGCGCGCGGTGCGGAAGCGCTGACGGTCGACTCCAGCGATACGGCGGTGCCGTTTTTCGAGCGCCGGGGCTATACGGCAGTGCGGCGCAATTCCGTTCCGCGCGATGACCAGTGGCTTTCCAACACGACCATGATAAAGCCGCTCGCAGACAGCAAATCGAAGGCGCCGGCGTCGGCCAAACCGTCATGAGTAAAGAACGCCTCTATCTCTTCGACACGACGCTGCGCGATGGCGCGCAGACAACCGGCGTTGATTTCTCGCTCGAGGATAAGCGCCGCCTGATGCGCGTGCTGGATGAGCTTGGCGTCGATTACATCGAAGGCGGCTTCCCGGGCGCCAATGCGACCGACACTGAGCTTTTTACGACGCGGCCCGAGCTGAAGTCCGCGCGTTTTACGGCGTTTGGCATGACCAAGCGCGCCGGTCGTTCGGTATCGAACGACCCGGGGCTTCAAGCCGTTCTGCAATCGTCCGCCGATAGCATTTGCCTTGTCGCCAAGTCGTCCGATTATCAGGTGCGCGTCGCGCTCGGGATCTCGAAGGAAGAAAATCTCGAGTGCGTCGAGCAGTCCATCCGCGCCGTCGTCGAGACGCAGCGCGAAGCGATGATCGACTGTGAGCATTTCTTCGACGGTTATAAGAGCAATCGCGGTTACGCGCTGGAGGTTGCGAATACCGCCTTCCAGGCGGGGGCGCGCTGGATCGTACTCTGCGACACGAACGGTGGGACGCTGCCGCACGAAATCGAGCGTATCGTCGCCGATGTCGCCAAGCATGTGCCAGGTGAGAACCTCGGCATTCATACGCACAACGACACGGAGAACGCCGTCGCCAATACGCTGATGGCGGTGCGCGCGGGATGCCGGCAGATCCAGGGGACGCTCAACGGTCTCGGAGAGCGCTGCGGCAATGCCAACTTGACGTCGATCATTCCGACGCTGCTGCTGAAGAGCGAGTTTGCCGATGCCTTCACGACCGGCGTCACGCCGGAAAAGCTTCGGACGTTGACGCATGCGAGCCGCGTGCTCGACGAAGTTCTAAACGAAGCGCCCGACAGGCATGCACCCTATGTTGGGGAGAGCGCCTTCGCGACGAAGGCCGGTATTCATGCTTCCGCGCTGATCAAGGCGCCGGAAACCTATGAGCATGTGCCGCCCGAAAGCGTCGGCAACGAACGGCGAATCTTGGTGTCGAAACAGGGCGGCCGTTCGTCGTTGACAGCGGCGCTTGAGCGCTTCGGTTTGCCGTCCGACAAGGACGACGCTCGCGTGCAGGCGCTTCTCGACGAAATCAAGTCGCGCGAAGATCAAGGCTATTCCTATGAAGCGGCGGAGGCATCGTTCGAGCTTCTGGCGCGCCGGTCGCTCGCCAGCGTGCCGCGTTTCTTTTCCGTCGATTCATTTCGCGTGACCGTCGAGCGCAATCGGGCACTTAATGGAAACGGCACGCATGCGCAGGCCGTCGTGACGGTATCGATTGCGGGCGAGCAAGATCCGCTGATTTCGGTCGGAGAAGGCAACGGCCCGGTCAACGCGCTTGACAAGGCGCTGCGCAGCGACCTCGGCCGCTATCAGAAGCACATCGATCACGTCGAACTCGTGGACTATAAGGTCCGCATTCTGACTCACACGCCGAACGGCGGTACCGATGCGGTGACGCGCGTGCTCGTCGAGAGCCATGACACTGAAACAGGTGAGCGCTGGACGACGGTCGGCGTCTCGACGAACATCATCGACGCGAGCTTCGAAGCGCTTCTCGACAGCATCAATTACAAGCTTCTGAAAGACAACGCCCGCGTCGCGTGACGGGATCGCTTAGAGATGTCGTCAGCTACATCCAGCTCTTGCCGTCTTCTGCCCGGCAGCCGTTCGGAGGCAGAGCATTTGCGAAAGTTTCATGCAGCTTATCGCAACCCCATTTTCTGATTGGCAAAGGCATCGCGCTGTTTAGCTCGATGCCGGCTTCGTCGTAAGGGCTCTTCTTGTTGGTCACATACGAATACCAGCGTTGGCCGAACAAAATCACCCCGGCGATGATGACGATCAGAATGGTGCGGGCCGCTCTATGCATGCGATGTCCTATTGCGCTCAGGGAACACTTTCCGTCGCCCAAGAATGTGTCAATGCCGGGATCATTTCGGGGTGCGGCTAAGTGAGTGTCAACGGTGCGGTTGCGACTGTCGTGACGCCGTGATCGTCGGTCCAGGCGAACTCAAAGATGCCCGGTCCCGACACACGCATTCGGAACGAAACAAAGGGATTGGCTGAGATCCCGGTGCCGAACTCGGCGCGGAACACCTCTTGTCCGCCGTACTTCGCGATGAATGAATTGATGATGTCGCGCGGGATCAGCTTGCCGTACTTGTCGTGACGATTGCCCGTCTCCATGACGTGCGTGATGAGCGTCTTGACCTCAATCACGTCGCCGACCTTGGCGTTGTCAGGCAACTTGATGCGCGGAGTTGCGGCCATCGTTTTCTCCTTAATCTCCACAGCCGCCGATCGTGACTTTGACCATCGTCGTCGACATCAGCATCTCGCCGGTCGAGAGTTCGGCAAGGACGATGACGTCTTGCGTTTTCGCAAGCCGCATCCGGCTCTGGACGCGTGCGATTGCATTGATCGGCTTCAGGTGGAACGTCGCGACGTGCGCGACCGGGTTCGCCGTCGATACAAGGTGAATGGCCTTGACGTAGTCGGCATCCGTCATCGGGCTGTCGACGATCATCGTTATGGGCACGAAATTGCCGTTGTCGGCCAGTTCGGGAAGGTCAACGGTAATCCTGTCAGCGACAGGTGTTGCACCCCGGGTAAGCTTCGCAAAGGTCTCTTCGAATTGCTTGCTGCGTTCGAGGCCCGGGGTGTCGGCGTGGGCGCCTTCGACGATAAGCGGCAGGAGTCCGGCCGCGGCCGTCGCCGATACCAAGAACTGCCGGCGGTCGAGCCTCGAAATTTTGGCGAATTCTCGCATTGCTGCCGTTTTTAGAAGAACGTGTACCGGCGATTATAATAAGATGCCTGATTGCCGAAGTTCCAGTTACAAGGCAATCAGCTTCCCGCCAAATGAGCTTCCAGTGGCGGGCTCCATAAATGATACCGCCGTCGAAAAAATCGCGCGAGCGCGGCGGAGACCGAAAAGAGGCCGGCAAAATGCCCAAGATGACACGCCGCGAATTTACATTGCTGGCGGCGGGCGCCGTTGCCGCCACGTCCGAGTTGCCGCGCCCGGCGCTTTCGGCAGGACCTCCGAGGGTTGTGATTATCGGAGGCGGTCCCGGCGGGGCCGCGGTCGCGAACAGGCTCCAGTCCGCCGATCCGAATTTGGCTATTACGCTCGTCGAGCCCAAGGAAAAATATACAACCTGTTTCTACTCGAATCTTTATCTCGGCGGTTTCCGCTCGTTCAGGTCGATCACGTTCGACTATGAGGCTGTGAAGAAACGCGGCATCAATGTCGTTACCGACACGGCGACGGCAATCGACACGGCGGCCAAGACGGTGACGCTGGCGCGCGGCTCGGCGCCGCTCAGCTACGACAGGCTTGTCGTAGCGCCCGGCATCGATCTCAAGTTCGACAGCATAGAAGGCTATTCGCCTGAAGCCGCGAAGATCATGCCGCATGCCTGGCAGGGCGGCGAGCAGACCTGGATCTTGAAAGAAAAGCTGCTGGCGTTGCCGGACGGCGGGCTGGTTGTGATGTCGTCACCGCCCAATCCCTACCGCTGCCCTCCGGGGCCTTATGAGCGCGCCTGCATGATCGCGCATTTCCTGAAGACAACGAAACCGAAGGCCAAGCTGATTTTGTTCGACGCGAAGAAAACGTTTTCGAAGCAGGCCGTCTTCGAAGAAGCGTTCGAGGAATATTACAAGGACATCATCGAGATCAATCTGACGAACGAGATCGATGACTATTCGGTCGTCAAGGTCAACGCGCGGACCGGCGAGGTAACGACGAAATCGGGGCAAACGGAGCGCGCGGCGGTCGCCAATATCATTCCAGCACAAAAAGCGGGATCGATCGCGGCTAAGGCCGGGTTGACGGACGGCGATTGGTGTCCGGTCAATCCTCAGAATTTCACTTCGACCCAAGTCAAGGACGTCTATGTGCTCGGCGATGCGGCGATCGCCGCCGACATGCCGAAGTCCGCTTATTCCGCGGTCAGCCAGGCGGGCGTCGTCGCGGCGGACATTATCGCCGATCTTTCGGGCAAGCCGCGGCCGCCGGGGCGGTACCGCAATACGTGCTGGTCGATGGTGGCGCCCGACAACAGCGCCAAGATCGGCGGCGACTATTTCCCGGGAGAAAAGAACGGGAAGGGGTTCTTGCAGGGCAAGGACGAATTCATTTCGAAGCCGGAAGACAGTCCGGCCGTCCGGCAGGAAACCAACCGGGAGAGCCGCGATTGGTATCAGACGATCGTTGCGGACCTCTTTGGGGAAGAACCGCAGATGGCGGGCCCATAAAGGTCGCAGGTCTTTAAGGTTTTTCGCTCAGCATCGGTTGGAGAAGACGCTGGGCACCGATTTGCAATTTGCAAGGTTAGCGGTGACCTTACAAACGTGATTAAATACAACCCGGTTTGGCTGGGCCCGGCGGTATCGTTATGGTGCCGTTAAGGTGACGTATACGTCAACTTACGATACTCGGGCACCCGTCGGAGCCGCTGTAAAAGGGCCGCGGTTCCCTTAAGGAGGCTCGGAAATGGCGGCCTTGGTTCTTCTGATTTTGGCGCTGGGCGGCTTCCTGGCTCTCGGCATGGTCCGAGCGCCGCTGTGGGGCTGGGCGGCTGCCGTGGGTGTCCTGACGCTACTGACGACCTATGGGTGCACGAGCGCCTGGGCATGGCTTGCGTGGCTGCCTTTCATCGGCTTGGCGCTGCTCTCAATCCCCGCGGTTCGCCGCCGCCTCATCGTCGCGCCGGTGTTCGCCATGGTGCGCAAGATCCTGCCGAAGGTTTCCGATACCGAGGCGCAGGCACTCGAGGCCGGAACGGTCGGGTTCGATGCGGAGCTGTTCTCGGGCACACCGGACTGGAACAAGCTGCAGACGATTCCGCCCATCGAGCTTTCGGCGGAAGAGCGCGCCTTCCTCGACGGTCCGACAGAAGACCTCTGCCGCATGATCAGCGATTGGCAGGTACGCCATACGCTGCGCGACATCCCGGACGAGATCTGGGACTTCGTCAAAAAGCACGGTTTCCTCGGGATGCTAATCTCGAAGGAGCATGGCGGCCTCGGCTTCTCGGCGCAGGCGCAGTCGTTGATCCTCGGCAAAATCGCGTCGCGTTCTCCGGACGTCGTGACAATCGTCATGGTGCCGAACTCGCTCGGCCCGGGTGAGCTGATCGAGAAGTACGGCACCGATGAACAGAAGCACTATTACCTGCCGCGTCTCGCAAAGGGCGAGGAAGTGCCCTGCTTTTCTCTTACCGGACCAACCTCGGGTTCCGATGCGGCTACGATGCGCGATATCGGATACGTCGCGCGCGGGACGTATCAGGGCAAGGATACGCTTGGCATCCGGCTTTCCTGGGAAAAGCGCTACATCACGCTCGGACCCAAGGCGACGCTCGTCGGCCTTGCTTTCCGCCTGTTCGACAAGGACAACCTGCTCGGCAAGGGTGAGGATGTCGGCATCACGCTAGCGCTGATCCCGGCCGATCATCCAGGTGTCAACATCGGGCGGCGGCACCTGCCGTCCGGCGCGGCGTTTCCGAACGGGCCGAACTGGGGCAGCGATGTTTTCATTCCGATCGATTGGGTGATCGGCGGCCAGGCGATGGCCGGCAATGGTTGGCGCATGCTGATGGAATGCCTGTCGGCGGGACGCGCTATTTCTCTGCCGTCGTCGGCGACAGCCGGCGCCAAGATGATGCTGCGCGTCACCTCTGCTTATGCGCGGATCAGAAAGCAGTTCGGGCTGCCGGTCTCGCGTATGGAGGGCGTCGAGGAACCTCTGGTGCGTATCATCGAGACGGCTTACGTCAACGAGGCAGCGCGCGCGATGACGGCCGCGATGGTCTCGCGCGGCGAGAAGCCGTCGGTGATCTCGGCGCTGATGAAATATCAGACGACCGAGAAAATGCGCCGCGCGGTCAACGACGCGATGGACATTCACGGCGGGCGCGGCATCTGCGATGGCCCGTCGAACTATCTGCAGTCGGCGTATCAGATGGTCCCGGTCGGTATTACCGTCGAGGGCGCCAACATCCTGACGCGCACGCTGATCACGTTTGCGCAGGGCGCGCTGCGCTCGCATCCGTTCCTCTACAAAGAAATTCAGGCGGCGCAGGACGTCGACAGGGCGCGCGGCCTCGATGCTTTCGAGGATGCGTTCAACAACCACATCGCTTTTTCGCTGTCGAACGCGACCGGCGCTTTCGTTCACAACGTCTCCGGTGGCGCGCTCGCGTCGTCACCCGACGGGGCACAGCGCATGTCGCACTGGTATCGCCAGCTTGCGCGCGCCAGCCGGTCTTACGCCTTCGTGGCCGATCTGACCGTGGCGCTGCTCGGCGGCGGCCTCAAGACGAAGCAGAAAATTACGGGGCGCATGGCCGATGCGCTGGCTGAGCTTTACATGCTCTCTGCAACCTTGAAGCGTTATGACGACGATGGCCGTCCGGCAGGAGACGAGCACATTGTCGAGCTTGCTGCGGAGAACGCGCTCTATCGCTTCCAAGACGCCATCGGCGGCGTCATCGACAATTTCCCTGTCGGTTGGGCGCGGCCTCTGATGCGGATTGTCGTGTTTCCGTTCGGGCGGCGCTTCAAGCCCGCTGCCGATGTGCTTGCGCACGAGGTGGCGAAGCACGCATTGCAGCCGGGCGATGTTCGCGACCGGCTGACGCGCAACATCTTCGTTTCCAAGGACGTCAACGACCCGACCGGCATCCTGGAGGTCACGCTTGAAAAGGTGGTCGCGGCCGAGCCTGTCGAGAAGAAGCTTGAAAAAGCCATTCGCGACGGGCAGGTGCGCCGTTATCATGGGATCGACTGGTTTGCCGACGCAGTGGCCAAAGGCGTTCTCACGGCGGATGAGGCCGATCAACTCCGCGAAGTCGAGCGTCTCGTCGCACGCGTCATTGCGGTCGATCATTTCGATCCTGCCGAGTTGAAGCCGAATTACGCGACGCTCGGTCATAACGCGCGCGGGCCTGAAAAGCTGGCTGCCGAATGAGCGATCGCCCGTTTCAGAGTTTGAGGTGAGCAATGAGTGAAGCGACGGCGGAATTGAAGGCCTCTCAATTGAAGGATTGGCGCTTTTTAATCGATGGCGAGGGGATCGCCTGGGCGACTTTCGACCGCGAAGGGGAGAGCGCCAATTCTCTTGGCCGCCGGCCGATCGAAGAATTGGATGCCATTATCGAGCGGATCGAGGCGGAAGCACGCGCCAAAAGCGTGCGCGGGCTCGTCATCATGTCGGGCAAGGAGCGCGGCTTCATCGTCGGCGCCGACATCCGCGAGTTCGAGACGTTTCAGAGCGAGCAGGACGTCATCGGCGCGCTGAAGCCGGTCAACGCTCTTCTGGATCGCATCGAGAAACTGCCGATCCCGGTCGTCGCGGCGATCCACGGCGTCTGCGTGGGCGGCGGTCTGGAGCTGATCCTTGCCTGTCATTACCGGATTGCGACGCGGGACGACTCGACGCGCATCGGCTTCCCGGAGGTCAAGCTTGGAATATTCCCAGGCTTCAACGGTACGGCGCGTTCGATCAAGCAGGCCGGACCGATGGCGGCCATGCAGGCCATGCTGACCGGCGGCATGATCCGCGCGACCGTGGCGAAGGCGCAAGGGTTCATCGACCAGCTCGTCGGCAGTCCGGGCGAGTTGCACTGGGCGGCCCGGAAAGCGGTTCTGCAAAACCGGCGCTCGAAGTCGGCGGGTCTCGCCAAGATGCTGCTGACCAAGTGGCCGGCGCGCGGATTCCTTGCGGGCAAGATGCGCCAGGAGACTGCGAAGAAGGTTCGCGAGGACCATTATCCCGCGCCCTTCCGCCTGATAGACCTCTTCGAGAAAGAGGGCGGCGATCTCAACGCAATGAAGAAAGCCGAGACGAAGGCGTTCGCGCCGTTGATGGTTTCGGAAACGTCGCGCAATCTCCGCCGCGTATTTCGGCTGACGGAGCTTCTGAAAGGCCAGGCGCCGAAAGGATTCAAGTGGCGTCCGAGCCGTGTTCACGTCATCGGCGCGGGCACGATGGGCGCCGATATCGCCGGTGTCTGTGTCGCCTCCGGAATGGAAGTGACGCTGCAGGACATTTCGCCGGAACAGCTTGAAAAAGGCATCAAGGCTCAGGGCAAACTCTTCGCGCGGAAGTTCAAGACGAAAGCAACGCGCGACGCCGCCAAGGCGCGTCTGATCGCTGACCCCGAAGGCAAGGGCGTTGCCCGAGCCGACGTTATCATCGAGGCGATCGTCGAACGACTCGACATCAAGCAGAAGCTGTTTGCCGATCTCGAAACGAAGATCAAACCCGGTGCGGTGCTGGCGACAAATACCTCGTCGTTGAAGCTCGAAGATATTTCCGCACCGATGAAAGATCCGGGCCGTCTGATCGGCCTGCACTTCTTCTCGCCGGTACCGCAGATGCCATTGGTTGAAGTCGTGCGCGGCACGCTCACGCATGACTATGACATCAAGAAAGGCGCAACCTTCGTGACGGCGATCGACAAGTTCCCGTTGATCACGAAGGACGTGCCGGGCTTCATGGTCAACAAGGTGCTGACGCCTTACATGTTCGCGGCGATGAAGCGTCTCGAAGAAGGAGAGGACAAGGAAAAGATCGACGAAGCCGTGCGCGCATTCGGAATGCCGATGGGCCCGATTGAGCTTGCCGATAACGTCGGGCTCGACATCTGCGCGCACGTCGCCAAAATTCTTGGTCAGTCGAGCGAGGGTTCGCGTCTCGAAAAGCTCGTTGCATCCGGCCGTCTCGGCAAGAAGACGGGCGAAGGGTTCTACGTCTGGAAGGACGGGAAGCCGGTCAAGTCCGACGCCAAGTTTTCGAAAGCCGATCTCGACAAGCTCGGCCGCGAGTTGGTCGAGCCGATGATCGCAGAAGCGCAGAAGACACTTGATGAAGGCGTCGTCGAGTCGGCCGATCTCGTCGATGCAGGCATGATTTTCGGAACCGGGTTCGCGCCGTTCCGCGGCGGTCCGCTGCACTACAAGAAAACCCATCCCCTAACGGAGACCACGCCCGCATCGCGCGCGGCAGCGGAATAGCCGATTTCTCACATCGAGATCCCAACGGAGATTTAAATGACACGAGAGCTTCGGCGCGTTGCGGTGATCGGCGGTGTCCGGATTCCCTTCTGCCGTTCGAATACCCTTTATGCCGATCTCTCCAACCTAGAGATGATGACGGCGGCGCTGAATGGTTTAGTCGACAGGTTCGGTCTCAAGGGCCAGCACATCGATGAGGTCGTCGGAGGCGCGGTCGTTACGCATTCGCGGGATTTCAATCTGGCACGCGAAGCGGTGCTCTCTTCGAAGCTCGCGCCATCGACGCCCGGCGTAACGCTAATCCAGGCTTGCGGGACGTCGCTGCAGTCGGCGTTGATGTCGGCGGGCAAGATCGCGAGCGGTGAGATCGAATGCGCTATATCCGTCGGCTCCGATACGACGTCGGATGCGCCGATCGTGTTCTCGAAGAAATTTTCAAAGCGCCTCATTCAGGTCGGCCAGAGCAAGACCGCGCTCGACAAGGTCCGCGCCTTCAAGGGGCTTTCGCCCGCCGAACTCGCGCCGCAGCCGCCCGCCGTCGCTGAGCCGCGCACAGGCCTTTCGATGGGTCAGCACTGCGAACTGATGGCGCAGGAATGGAAGATCTCGCGCGCCGAGCAGGACGAATTTGCTTACGCGAGCCACAAGAAGGGCGCCGCCGCCTATGACGAAGGCTACATGGACGATCTGATCGTTCCGTGTGCGGGTGTCTATCGCGACAACAATCTTCGCCCGGACATTTCGCTTGAGAAGCTCGCCTCGCTGAAGCTGGCGTTCGAAAAATCGGAGCGCGGCACGCTGACTGCGGGCAACTCGACACCGATGACGGACGGAGCTTCAACCGTGCTTCTCGCGTCCGAAGACTGGGCCAAGGCGCACAACCTGCCGGTACTTGCGTATCTCACTTATGGTCAGCACATCGCCAACAACTTCGTCGGCGGCGATGGTCTTCTGATGGCGCCGACGATTGCGGTGTCGAAGATGCTCGACCGCGCCGGACTTAAGCTGCAGGACTTCGACTTCTACGAAATTCACGAAGCCTTCGCTGCGCAGGTTCTGTGCACGCTGAAAGCCTGGGAAGATGCCGACTATTGCAAGAAGAACATGGGCAAGGACGCGCCGCTCGGTTCGATCGATCGCTCCAAGCTCAATGTCAAGGGTTCGTCGCTCGCTTTCGGCCATCCGTTCGCGGCGACCGGCGCGCGCATCGTCGGCAACCTTGCGAAGATTCTATCGATCAACGGCGGCCGCGGCCTGATTTCCGTCTGCACCGCCGGCGGCATGGGCGTTACCGCGATCATGGAAGCGCCGAAGTCGATCGAGGCACGCGCGGCGGCCTGAATCGCGCGATCGCGACCCGAGACGCGCGGCCCTGAATGAGCTATGCACCTCGCGGTGAGCTAGGCTGAGGGGCGTACGTATGGCGGTCGGTACGGGGCAGAATAAGCAACTTGAAGCGGCACGGGCGCTTGTCCGGGACGTTGCCGATCGTTTCGACCTCAATGCCTGGGCGCGTCTCTGGGATGGTACGCTTCTGCCGCTCGGCAGGGCGCCGACCTCGAAATTCGAAATCTCGATCAGCGATCCGGGTGTGATCGGTGCACTCGTGCGCAACCCGCGGCTCGATACGATCATTCGCCAATACATCGACAAGGGAATCGATTTTTCAGGCGGAACGCTGATCGACTTCGGGCGCGATCTTCAGAAGGACGGCAAAGCGCCGAAGCTCAAGGGGCGGGACATCGCGCGGGTCGGCCGCAATCTCCTGCCGTTTCTTTTTACGAAGAAGAGGGAAGCGCGCGACGCCTATGGATTCAGCGGAGATGCCAGCGGCGAACATCGCAAGACAGCCGACAATAAGGATTACATTCACTTCCACTACGATCTTTCGAACGAATTCTATGCGCTCTTCCTAGACCCGGAGATGGTTTATTCGTGCGCATACTACACGGACTGGTCGAACGGTATCGAGCAGGCGCAGCACGACAAGCTTGAAATGATCTGCCGCAAGCTGCGGCTGAAGCCTGGCGATCGGATGCTCGATATCGGCGCGGGCTGGGGTGGACTTCTCTGCCATGCAGCGACGCATTACGGCGTAACCGCGCATGGCATTACGCTTTCGGAGGAGCAACTGTCGTTCGCGCGCGACAAGGCCAAGAGGCTCGGGCTTGCTGAGCGCGTCACGTTCGAGCTCACGGATTATTCGAATGTGAAAGGCACATACGACAAGATTGCTTCGATCGGCATGTACGAGCACATCGGGCTCAAGAATATTCCCGCGTACATGAACAAGGTGCGGTCGCTGTTGAGCGAGGACGGGCTGTTCCTCAACCACGCAATCTCCCATCGTGCACCGAAGAACGCCAAGAAGTGGCTGACGCGGCCCGAAAAGAAGGCCATCGCGAAGTATATTTTTCCGGGCGGCGAGCTTGACGATATCGGGCATACCGTCAACGCGATGGAGCGCGCCGGGTTCGAGGTGCATGACGTCGAAGCATGGCGGATGCATTACGCGCGCACCTGTCAGCTCTGGTGCGAGCGGCTGGCGGCGCGAAAGGACGAAGCCATTGGCTATGTCGGCGAAGAAAAGTACCGGATCTGGGTCGCGTATCTCGCTGGTGTCAGCCTCGGTTTTTCGCGCGGTTCGCTGAGGCTCTATCAAACGCTTGCGTCGAAGTCGGCCAAGCGTCCGCCGCCGTTGCCACCGACGCGGGCTGACTTGTATCGCTGAATTCTCGCTGCTCCATGGCCGGGCTCGACCGGCCATCCAGGGCTGCATGCGCCGACCGCGCGGAGTCATAAGCGAGTATGGGCTTAGCTTTTGCCGTTGGCGTCGGGCGGGGTTTCGGTGGTCTTCGGCACAGTGAAGCCGCCTTCGGCAACGAGGCGCGCGAAGAGACCGGTTCCTTCCGCCAGCTCCTCGAAGCGGCCGTGTTCGACGATCTGGCCATGATCGAGGACAAGGATCTGATCGGCATCGGCGACGGTCGACAGGCGGTGGGCGATAACGAAGGTCGTGCGTCCCGTTCGCAGCGTATCGAGCGCGCGCTTGATCTTGGCTTCGGTTTCGGAGTCGAGTGCGCTCGTCGCTTCGTCGAGGATCAGGATCGGCGCGTCTTTCAAAATGGCGCGGGCAATGGCGATTCGCTGACGTTCGCCGCCCGACAGCGACAGGCCACGCTCGCCAATCATGAAGTCGTAGCCGCCCGGTTTCCGCATGATGAAGTCGTGCGCTTCGGCGAGTTTGCTGGCACGCTCGACTTCAGCGTCGGTCGCGTCAGGCTTGCCGATGCGAATGTTCTCGCCGATCGTGCGGTTGAAAAGACCTGCATCCTGAAAGACTACGGAAATCGTGTGGCGCAGCGACTGCAGCGTGACGTCGGCGATATTCTGGCCGTCGATCATGATGCGTCCCGATGACGGCGTTTGGAATCGCTGAAGTAGAGCGATGGTCGTCGACTTGCCGGAGCCGGTCGGCCCGACGATGGCGATCGTCTCGCCGGCTTTTACCGTGAAGCTCACATCCGTTATGCCCTGCGGGCTTCCACCGTAACGGAAATTGACGTTTTCGAACGCGACGGCGCCGGCGACGTTTTCGAGTGATCTGGCACCGGGCTTTTCCTCGGCATTGGCTTTTTCGTCCATCAGCTCGAACAGCGCCGTGAGCGTCGGTGCTTGCTGATGAACTTTGACCACGAATGCGGAAAGCTGGTCGAGGCGGCTGATGAGAAGCGTCGCGAAGGCTACGAAGCTGACGATTTGCCCGACCGTCAACTCGCCGCGCCCGACGAGAATGGCGCCAGCAATGAAGATCACGACCATCGTCAGCGTTGCGGCGGAGCGCTGCATGACGGTCAAAATTCCCCACCAAGTCACGACTGGATATTGTGCGGTCAGGAGGTCCTGCGACATGCTGCGGAGCGCGTTAGCTTCAGCCTGCAGGCGTGCGTAGCTTTGCACCACCATGACGTTGCCGACGACGTCGACCACCCGACTCGATTGTGCCGTTTCATGCTGCTCGACGGCAGCTTGCCCATACGTCGTCTTTCGCATCACGAGGACATTCATCAGCGTATAGCTGGCGGCCAGCGCGACGAGAATGGTCGCCATACGGGGGTCCATGCTAACGGCCGTCGGGACAAGCAGAACGACGCCGAAGAACGCGGTAAAGTGCTCGCGCATGGCGCCAAGCCAAAGCCAAAACAGAGCTGTCGTTCCGGCAAGAATGGTCCGGATCGTTGCGCCGCTGCCGCGTGCGGCGTGCACGCCTTGAGGCAAGGCAATCGCTTTTTCGAAGACGGTTGCGAGATGGGCATTCTTCTGGCGGTGCGCGAGACGATCCGCGTTGATGCTGACAATAACGCCTGCGACGATGCCGAAAAGGCCGAGGAGGGCCCAGAGGCCGATGTAGCCGAACGCGCTTTCACCTTTCCCAAGGGCATCGACGACGCGCCCGAACAGGATCGGCTCAGCGAGCTGCGTCGCTGCAATGATGACGCTGGCCACCGCGAGCCCGATTGCGAGATATTTCTCGGACTCGAGCAGTTTCAGGGCGCGGACATAGATCTGAATGAGGCCCAACGGCTTTGGCGTCATGCCATTTTCCCCGCAGCGTCGCAGCCGTGACGGACCGAAGGACTATCAGAAGCCCCCATGTGTGATCGCCGTTTGCTTGAATTGCCGTTTTCCCCGCTGCTCTATAGCATTCCAACTGGGATAAGCATTAGGGAAATAGGCGGGTTGGCGGGTTGCGATTCTTGACGGACGCGACCGGCTGTTCGATTGTGGCCCGAGGCATCATAGGCGAGGCTCAAGCCATGGCCCAAGATCCGAGATATCAGCTCCCGACCTACACACCGGCTGCGCGGAGCCTGCATTGGCTTATCGCATTCCTCATCCTCATTCAGTTGCCGCTCGGGCTCTACATGACCTATCGCGGTCACGAAATGCCGACGGTCAACGAGAAGGGCGAAGCGGTGAAGGGCATCTTCGACGCCTTGACCGGATTTCTTTATAACTCTCACAAGCTCATCGGGTTGAGCATTTTATTCTTGATTGTAGCCCGCCTTCTTTATCGGTTGACCCAAGGCGCGCCGCGACCCGACCCTTCCGTGCCTGCGGCCCTGACGGGCGTCAGCCATCTTGTGCATTGGTCGCTTTATGCACTTCTGATCGCGGTGCCGATCATCGGCTACACGGCAATTTCCTATGGCCGTTTTCTTGATGTGTTCGGTATTCACCTACCTGCCATTACCGAGAAGAATGATGACCTGTCGAAAGACATCTTCGAATGGCACGAGACGGGCGCGATTCTGATCCTCGTTTTCGTGGCGCTGCATATCGTGGCCGCGATCTATCATCGGTTCGTTCGCAAAGATCGTGTCGTCGAGCGGATGCTGCCGAAAAGGATCGCTTGATCGCCGACATGTGCGGCCCGGTCGCCGTCAGGATGCCGGGACTGCGAACGTGTCGGTGTGGCCGACGATGACGCCGGTCCGTGGAACATTGACCCAGTCGACGATGGTTTTTGCATCGACGCCGCCCGTCTCTGATACGGCCATGGCGTGACCTCGGACGAGCTCTTCGATCAGCATGCGCTCGCTGCGCTCGAGACGCCAGCTGCTGTCTCCTTCGATCACCGCGTATCCATTGAGCCGGAACTGGTCCGCAAGATGCGCCGCAGCCAATGGGCCTGCCGCGTTTCCGAGGCCCTTGTCCTGCAGCTGGTGACGATGAAACGCGGCCGCCATCTGATTGTCGGCGGGCCTGTGCGGCATCCAGCGCCGCTGGCCATTGTAGGTGAGGGTGGCATAGAACGCGGCCTTGCGCTCAGCCGCCGCTCTCGCCAGTTCGCGGATATATTCTTGCGATGCCAAGTCAAAAAAAGCAGACGCAGTGACGAGATGTACGGGTTCGTCAACGAGCGCCTTGGTTTCGGACGCGAGGTCGGCGACCGTAAAGGTCACGTGGATTTCCCGGCCGTCCTTCTGCAAATGCACATCGTCGCCGGAAAATTCCGCTGCATCGGCCCAGGCGATCAGGCGTGGCTTTGCAGTCTCTTGCAAGCCGGCTTCACGATCGACGAGTTTCCATATCTGGCGCTTCGGCAGCAGCGGGGCTGTTGCGCGCAGATTGGCGCCGGTGCCTGCGCCGAGATCGAGAACGCGCACCTCGTCGCGAAGCGCAAAGCGCGCACTGACGGCGTTTGTGATATCGCTCGATCGAGAGCGGAGGTCCGCCGGCTCACGCAAATCAAGCCATTCTGTCGAGAATTCGCTCACGGTCTGAGGCCCAGGATAACGGCCGCGATGCGCCGCGCCGTTTCATGCCACGTCGGCAGCGTGCGTCCGGCTTCCCACGCCGCGTCTGCCAGTCGGTCACGCAATTTCTTGTCGGTTAGTGCGCGCTCGATAGCTGTGGTCAACGCCATGACGTTTCCGGCTTCGACATGCAGCGCCGCAGCTTCGCCGGCCGTTTCGGCCGCAGCACCGCCCGCAGCGATGACCATCGGCAGGCCGCGCGCCATCGCTTCCGCGAGCACCATGCCATAGCCTTCGAAGAGCGAGGCCGAAACGAAGAGATCGGCGCTTTCGTAATAGCGTTCGAGGGTCGCCGGCACGACTTTGCCGGCGATCGTAACCCTGTCTTCAAGGCCGTTCGCCTGCACCGCTTTTTGCAGAGTTGCGACCGCGTCGGGGTGGCGGTCGAGTGCGCCGGCAATCGTCAATCTCCAGTCGATGTGCTCGAGAGGTGCGAGCGCTTCGACCAGCAGATGATAACCTTTGCGCGGCAGAACGGCGCCAACGGACAGAATCTGCAGCGGCGCGCCCGTTCCCGTTGCGCGCCGTGCCGGATCGGTGCCGGGCTCGGCGATTGTCACTTTGTCTGCCGGCAAGCCCATCGTGTCGATGAGGATCCGCTTCGTCACGCGGCTCGTGACGACGATGTGGCTGGCGTTCTGGAGCGCGTTTTCCTCGCTTGCCTTGATTTCGACCTTGCGGCTGTGCGGCAGACCGGTTTCGAGAAAAAGCGGATGATGGACAAGCGCGACGACGCGTCCTTCGAGGGTGTCCAGGATATCGTCGGTGAAGGCGCCGAAAGCCAAACCGTCGACCATGAGCACCGCGTCGTGGGGTTTGGTTTTAAGCAGGCGGCCGGTTTCGGCAAGGTCGGCGGCTCTCGGATTCGGAAAGGCGTCCGGCAGGGTCATCACCGAAACGTGGACGCCGAAGTCGGGAAGGAGGTCGATCACGCGCCGGTCATAGGCGTAACCGCCGGTCGTGCTTTTCAAGTCCCCAGGTATGGCGAAGACGACATCAGCCACTGATCGGCCCCTCGTAGCTGGCACGCGCAAGGTCCGTTTCCGATAGCGTGACCCGGACGCGCGAAAGCGTTTTTCCTTCTACGCCGAGTTTACCCGACGCGGCGGCTTCAGCGATACGATCAAACACATACTTGCAGAGAAACTCGGTTGTCGTCAGTTGGCCCTTGAATTGAGGTAAAACGTCAAGGTTTTGATAACCGAGCGGCTTCAGCGTTTCGCTGAGGACACTTAGCGCCGCCCCGATATCGACAACCACGTTCTCGGCGGTCAGTTGCTCACGACAGAACGCGACATCGACGACGTAGGTCGCGCCATGCAGATTCTGGGCCGGTCCGAAGAACGGATCGGGCAGAGAGTGCGCAATCATGATGCGGTCTCGGACTTCGACGGAGAACATCGGTGAAGCTCTTCTCTTTTGGTTCAATAGCAGACGACCGGCGGCAGTGCCGACGATGACCAGATATCCGGGAGCGATTTCGGCAGCTCGCCGAATGGGACAGATTGCGAAACGAGCACGTCGAGCGCGGGATCTTCGAGTAGTCCAAGCGCACGCTCGAGCCGATCGCGATGCTTGATCTGGCTGCGATGGCTCGGAGCTACGTGGCCAACCTGCGAAGACATGATCTGCAGCCGGCGCGCGTGAAAGGCTCCGCCGAGATTTACCGTAACGGGATGCGTGCCGTACCAGCTCAGCTCGACGACGCGGCCTTCGAAGGCGCAGGCGTTGATCGCCGTATCGAGGCCGGTTCCTGTCGCACTCGTGTGGAACACGACGCGATTGTCAGCCGGAACGTTGCGAGTGTCGGCGAACGTCAAGCCCAGGGCTGCGGCATAGCTCGCTCGCGCAGGATCGATGTCCGTGATCGTTACGTCGATGCCTGCGATGCGTCGCGCGAGGTAGGCGACGAGCAACCCCACGATGCCCGCGCCGACGACGAGAACGCGGTCGCCGAGTGACGTGCCCCCATCCCAGTGAGCATTGAGCGCTGTTTCCATATTTGCCGCGAGAACGGCGCGGCGCGATGGAACTACGTCGGGTATTGGAAAAAGATGGTCTTCTGAGACCTGGAAATGATCTTGATGCGGATGCAACGCAAAGACGCGCCGTCCGACGAGCTTTTCCGGGCCGGCTGTCACAATACCGGCCGCCGAATAACCGTATTTGATCGGAAAAGAGAACGGGCCTGCCTGCAGCGGCGCGCGCATCCGCGACCATTCGCTTTGAGGCACCTTGCCTTGCGCGACGAGCCGCTCGGTGCCGCGGCTGATCGCGGAATATTCCGTGGTGACACGCGCTTCTCCAGGCGGAGGCGGAGGTAAACGCTCGGTTCGGAGTTCAGCCTGTCCTGGTTTGGTGTACCAAAGCGCGCGTGCAACGATGATCTGGCCCTGGCTGCGGCGCATCCGGGGAGAATCTTGATCGGGCGTGCTGCGCTGGTCGTTCATTGCGAGGGACAGAATCCGTCATGACGGTCGATTGCGATCGCGAAGTCCTTTCCGAGACGGTCTCCCGGTCCGTCGCGACGGAGCCATGCCTTACGACACCATCGGGCTTCGAGGCAATCGCGACGCTCGCCCGGCGGCGGGCAATCGTGCTGGCCCTCAACCTTGCGACGTGGGGTTTGCTGATGCTTTGGGCCGGGTCGATCCTCGGGAGCGGACGATGGACGTGGCTCGATAGCGCGATACTCGTTTGCCTTGGGCTTGCCGCGCCCTGGCCGGTGCTCGGCTTCTGGAATGCGCTCATCGGGTTATCGCAGCTCAGCGGCAAGCGCAATCTGGCGCTGTCTCTGACGACCGAAGGCGAGAAGCCGGTGCCGATCACGGTTAAGACGGCCGTGCTGATGACGTTGCGCAATGAGGATCCCGTTCGCGCGCTGCGGCGGCTGAAGATCATTAAGGAAAGCCTCGACCGGACGGGCGAGGGGCATCAGTTCTCCTATTTCGTGCTGAGCGACACGGACAGCACCGACATCGCGCGCCGCGAGGAAGACGCGATTGCCGAATGGCGGGCTGATGATGGGGATTGCCAACGGATCATTTACCGCCGTCGTGATCACAACGTTGGATACAAGGCGGGCAACGTCAGCGATTTCGCGACGAGCGCGGGGCGCGACTTCGAGCTGATGCTTCCGCTCGACGCCGACAGCCTCATGACCGGGACCGCAATTCTCGAACTCGTGCGCATCATGCAGCGGCATCCCAAGCTCGGGATTTTGCAGAGCCTCATCGTCGGTGCGCCGGCGGCGTCGGCGTTCGCTCGGATTTTTCAGTTCGGCATGCGGCTCGGCATGCGAACCTACACAATGGGACAGGCGTGGTGGGTTGGCGATTGCGGGCCGTACTGGGGGCACAACGCGCTGGTTCGCGTCGCGCCGTTCGTTGCGCATTGCGAGCTGCCACTGGTTGCCGGGACGCCGCCGCTCGGCGGCCGGATCCTCTCGCACGATCAGATCGAGGCTGCGCTGATGCGCAGAGGCGGGTTCGAGGTTCGCGTGCTGCCCGTCGAGGTCGGCTCTTTTGAGGATAATCCGCCGAACGCCATTGCGTACGCCGAGCGCGACACGCGTTGGTGTCAAGGCAACCTGCAATATCTGAAACTTATCGGGCTTCCGGATCTCTACCCGGTGAGCCGCTATCAGCTCATCTGGGCCGTGCTGATGTTCGTCGGCGTGCCATCATGGATCGTCCTCTTTGCGTTATTGCCGTTTGCGGCGGCCGAGGCCGAAGGCATCCCGGATTTTCCGCTTCGCGCCGCCGTGACTTTGTCTCTGACGCTGCTGCTCATGTATCTCGCACCGAAACTCACGGCCATCTTGAACGTGGTGCTGACGCCCGGCGAGGTTCGGCGTTTTGGCGGGGGCGCACGGTTTGCTCTCGGTGCTGCAGTTGAAATTCTGTTCTCGCTCTTTCTTGCGACGACGACGTCGCTGCGGACGTCGCTGTTCATGGCAGCGCTTCTGTTCGGCAGATCGGGCGGCTGGAAGACACAGGTTCGCGATGCCGATGGACTTGGATGGTCAGCGGCAGTGTCCGCGTTCTGGCCGCAGCTATTGTTCGGACTTGCCTTGGTTTGCGCTTTCGCGATGGTTGCGCCCCACTTGCTGCTCTTGAGCTTGCCGCTTGTGTTTGGCTTCATCGCTGCCATTCCATTTGCCGTGCTGACGGCAAGCCCCGCGGCTGGAGATTTCATGCGGCGGCATGGGATCGCAGGAATTCCAGAAGATTTCTCTCCGCCGCCTGAAATCCAGGCTGTGTCATTGGCTGATAGGGCAT
>DASZVX010000019.1:0-4784 GCA_035547255.1 Hyphomicrobium sp. | reverse complement strand
TTCTCGATCACGCGGTCGAAGTAGTGGCCGTAGATGACCTCGAACGAGAACGGCGCCAGTGCCTGGCCGATCGCCGCCACCGTGCGCGGCGGCAGCGGGATGAAGTTCGGATAACTGCGCATGAACGACACCCATTTGCGGTCGGTCGTCACCGACAAAATATCGCCCGCACAGACGATGCCTTTGCCGCCGGCCCCGCCGGCATAGTGCAGCACGGTGCCGCCGGGAAAATGCCCGCCGCAGCGCACCAGCGTGACGCCGTCCCATAATTTCAGCGTCTCGCCGTCCCAGTGGCGCACCGCCTTGTCCGGCCGCTTCACCCAGGTGCGGTCGGCGGCGTGCAGGTGGATCGGGCAGTCGAACGCGCGCGCCCACTCCACCATCGTCGTGTAAAAATGCGGGTGCGAGATCGCGATGGCTTTCAGGCCGCCAATGCCCTTGATCAGCGTGATCGTCGCCTCATCCAGCGTAGCAATGCAATCCCACAGCACGTTGCCGCCGGCGGTGCGCACCAAAATCGCGCGCTGGCCGATGGCGAAATGCGGCTCGCTGCCGATGCCGATGACGCCCGGCTCGTGCTCGCGGAAGGAATTGCGGTGCGCCTTCCGCAAGGCGTCGAGCGTCACCCAGCCCTGCCCGCGCGGCGGAACGTATTGCCGCTCCTCCTCGCAGACCTCGCACTGCGCCGGCGGATTTGCGCTTTCGGCATATTGCATGCCGCAGGCGGTGCAAATGAAGTGGGGCATTGTCTCGCAAGCTCGCTGTTACGGATTGGATGCGGAAAGCGTCCTTCAGGTTTCAGTGTAGCAGACGCTTCTCGGGATGAGGCGGAGGTAACGCTTCGGTGCTCTGCCCCGGGCGGAACGGAGCGGGCGCGCGTCATCGCCCCTGTTCTTTGGACGGCGCGGGGTACGCCGTAGTCCAAACGCATCACGTTTCGCATCCCCCGAAGCCTTTCGGCTGGCGCATATCGGGCAAGCCCGACATGCGCGAGGGCGCGCGGAACGCCGGGGCGCCGAACGCCCCGCAGCCTTGCGTGGTGGTGAAGTGAGAAACCACGCAAGCAGTAGTCGCCGCGAGATGCCGGTTCCCCGGCGCTCCGCGCGCGGTGTTTTAGGTTTGCTCCGCGACATCCCCGGTGGGCACACATTTTTACCCACCGCTGCGGCGGCTATGGGAAACCCGGACCGACGCACTATTCCACCCCGAGGCGGGAGCGCGAACGACCCTCCATGCCGCCCTGTGACCGGCTGCCGGCCGGCCGGGCGTATCGCGGCTTGGACCGCTGTTGCGCGGGCGTACGTCTTTGCGCTCTGCAACAGCCACCGCTCCCCGCCCCGCGTCTGACGACGCTGATCAAACGCCCCTCTTCGACGGGGCGGGATGGAGCCACGATGACAGGGCAATGCGGCGGAATTATGATTTTATTCCTAGTGCCGAAGGAGGTGGAAACGAAGGATGCGCGCTGTCAATACCAGCATTCCTGCATGGCGCCTGGACCGCGCGTTGCGCTGAAATCGCATGACACCGCGACACGGACGAGGAGAAACAACATGACACCAATGAGCCGCATCGCGCCTGCGGCATGCGCCGCAATTCTCGCCGCGACGCTCGCGCGCGCGGCGCTCGCAGCGCCGGGTGACGCGCCGCAGAAAGCCAACGTGCCGGCCGAGCTGCGCAACGTGCGCTATTGCGAGATCCTCACCATGACGCGGCACCGGCTCGCCTTCGACATCAAGGTCTACAACACGCTCGGCCAGAACTTCTGCCCGGAGGACCAATGGCGGAAGCTCGACGCCAAAGCGCTGGCGAAGGAGCTCAACGTCTCCCGCGTCAACCTCAACGGGCCGCGCTACTGGACGATCGACGCGATCAAGGCGTCGGGCGAGACGGCGGCCGGCGAGACGCGCGACTTCGGCGGCATCGCGATGACGCGGCGCGCGACGCTGCGGCTCAGGCTGTGGCAGGCGAAGCAAGGCGGCTATCGGGTCAACACCATCCGCCGCAACACGGCCTATCTCTTCAAGGCGGGCAAGCCGGTCTACGAGCTCGTCTCGCCCAAGGGCGACGTCTACATGATGCAGAGCTATTCGCAGATCGTCGATCCGAAGCTTTCGATCGATGACCTGCCGAACTTAGGCGCGCGGCTGAAGCTGCCGAAGGGCTGGAAATTCCAGACGCGCGTTCTCGACGCCGACTACACGCTCAAGGCGGAGGGAACGGCGTATCTCGTGCAGGACGATTTGTTCAATTCGTATCAGCGAAGGGGGAAGTAGCGGCGGAGTCATGCATGAAACCGACCTGATCGCAGAATTCCTCAAATAGCCAAGCTGCACATCGCAACTAAGCCCAGTCGCCCGACGCGGGCGTGCGAGAGCTCAGCGCGACGATGAAAAAAGCGCTCAAAATATGGATATAATCCTATATTCTTTGTCGCGCTCTCCTGCGATGTTTTCCTATGACAAATTGCGCAAAGTTGAACTATCAGTGAGGACAACCTACTATTGACCTGTTTGATTTTGAATGATGGATTTTCAATATGCCCACTCGCAAGCTGCTGTTTAAAATTTTTGCTCGCAATTTTCGCGGCTTCAGGAAGATCGACGTCAATCTTGGAGATGTAACTTTTATTGTAGGTGATAATAGCTCAGGCAAAACTAGCATATTGAAACTTGTCGACCTGCTTCTCAACGTCACTTATGCGTTCGACTTTGATATTTTCACTGACAAAGCGATTTTAGCTACAAGTCACGATGTGCTTTCGCCATATATCAATTCCCCTGATGTCACGATCGGCACGATAACTGTAATTCCTGCAGACAAGAATGAATTTAAAACCGAGGCAAAAGTCGCCAGTTATGAAAAGGGCCCAAGCGAAACCTTGATTCTCAAGAAAGTCGTTACTGCCTCCAATAACAAGGCTCGTTTCATCATAAGCGAGGCAGATGCGATTGTTCGTAAAGATATTGAATTGAGTGCAACAAAACCGAACCTAAAACGGATACTTGAGGAACACGACCGTCCATCAAAAGGGTATCAAAAACTGAAGATTCCAGGCCTTAAAAGAATTCCAAACCTCATGATATTTGGGCTTGCAGATTTTGATGAGAAACAAAAGAAGTTCAACCTCAGTTATTCGCCGTCATCGGACAGGTTTCAGATGCGGCATTTTGGTCCTATTCGCATGGACCCAGAGCATGCGTATAGCAGCTACGCTGAAAGTTTCGACCCGAAGGGCCGACATACTCCGAATGTTCTTAAGAGCCTTTTGTCAGCTCGTCGATCGGATAAGTCTCGTCGCGCGACAATCAGACAACTTAACCACTTTGGAGCTGAAAGCGGGATGTTCGACAAATTGTTTGTCATCCCCTACAGCAAATCTGATCCAAAGGCGCCATTCAGAATTGAAGTTTCCAAAAAGGGAAGGCGATTTTCTCTCGATGAGGTAGGTTACGGCGTATCACAGATTTTACCAATAATCGTTGACTCGATTGCTCGGCGGACAAGTGGACGAACTCTATTTTCGATTCAACAGCCAGAGCTCCACCTGCATCCCAAGGCACAAGCCGCCTTCGGTGAGCTTCTTTTCAACCTTGCTAAGCTCGGCATGAAATTCCTTGTCGAGACGCACAGCGACTACATCATTAATCGTTTTAGATATTGCCTACATGCCTCTAAAACAAACTTGGAAACCAAAGTACTGTTCTGCGAAAATACAAAGAAAGGAAACGTCGTTCATGAGGTAAGCGTGAGCAGCAGAGGAGAAATAGAAAACGCGCCATCAAACTATCGGACGTTTTTCCTCAGAGAACAGCACAAACTTTTTAAGCTTATTTGAGGTCACCGTGGCTGGCATATGTTTGGACATCGTTCCACTAACAAATATCGTCAATAGCAAAGGTTGGTACGCCGAACTAAGAGAGGACATCGAAACGCGTAAAATCTTGGTCTGGATTTCTGCCGGCCAATATGACGCCGAAGCAAAAAAAAATATCAAAGTACAGCTTTGGTTGAACTCGCTCGCAGAAGCAGGAAAAGTTAAGAGCGTTGACGGTAGCAGATACAGTGTCGGATTGCGCCAACTGAAGTCAAATCCCGTGTGCCAATGCCGTGATTGCGATGATCTTCATCTATTTTCGCTCTGTGCCGTCGCACGTTCCAGTTATCTTTTCACGGAAGACAGACGAATTGCAAAGTGCCGAAAGAGAATGGCAAGACGAACTGAATTACGCGGATTCTGCATGGTCCGGCTGATTTACAAACAACGCGAATACAAAGAACATCGACAAAAGCTATCAGCTCACTAATTCTACATACCCCTTCGCCCCATCGCCTCCTTGATCTCGTCGAGCACCTTCGGGTCCTCGATGGTGGCGGGCATCGTCCACGGCTCGTTGTCGGCGATCTTCTTGATGGTGCCGCGCAGGATCTTGCCGGAGCGCGTCTTGGGCAGGCGCGCGACGGTGTAGACCAGGCGGAACGAGGCGACCGGGCCGATCTTCTCGCGCACCAGCGCGACGATTTCCTTCTCGATCTCCGCCGGCGGCCGGTTGACGCCGGCTTTCAGCACGATGAAGCCGCAGGGCACCTCGCCCTTCGTGTCGTCGGCGATGCCGAGCACGGCGCACTCGGCGACGTCCGGGTGCGCGGCGAGCACTTCCTCCATGCCGCCGGTCGAGAGCCGGTGGCCGGCGACGTTGATGATGTCGTCGGTGCGGCCCATCACCCAGACGTAGCCGTCCTCGTCGATGTAGCCGGCGTCGGCGGTCTTGTAGTAGCCGGGG
>DASZVX010000018.1:0-8577 GCA_035547255.1 Hyphomicrobium sp. | reverse complement strand
GATGAAGGCAACTTCAGCATCGGCATCACGGAATACTTCTCCGGACCGCCTCAGGCACCTCAAACACCCGATGCCTATCAGAGCGCGATCAATGCCTCTTTCGGCGCGAATGCCAGCGCGGTGCTCGCCGAGTACCCGCTTTCCGACTACGGCAACAACACCCAGCTCGCTTATAATCGCGTGTCGACAGATCCGTCGGCGTGCCGCAGCCTCCACGTTGAAAAACTGTGGGCTCAGAGAGTGCCGTTGTACGCCTATGAGTTCAACTACGAGGACGCGCCCTACTACTTCCCGCAAATGCCGGGGTTCAAGGCAGGCGCCGCGCACACGATCGACATCCAGTTCCTGTTCCCGAACTGGCACGGCGGTCCGTTGGGCGTGAATCTCGACCAGTCGTCGGGCAAGCCGCGGGAACTGAACAACCAGGAGTCGAAGCTCTCCGACCAGCTCGTAGCGGCGTGGACGAACTTCGCCAAGACTGGAAATCCGAACGGCAAGGGGAATTCGCCATGGCCACGCTTCACGACAAACGCGCAGACCTTCCTCTCCCAGAACCTTCAGTTGTCGACGCTTAGCGCAACCGATTACCGGACGATCTATAAATGTGACTTCTGGGATCCGCTGCTGACGTACTGATCGGCGCCAGCGAATACCAAGAGCAAGGGTGGCCGCTTCAGGGCTGCCACCCGGTCGTTCGTAAAGTCATCACCGGATTGCCAGCGGATTGCACAAGTAGCGTGTGGTGGCTACGGCTACGAGAAGGCAGGCGTCGAGCTTACCACTTCACCGCCCCACCTCCTTCCGGGCCGACCTTCCGGCGGCGCCGACAGCACGGAAAACCCTTCGCCGGTGCGCGCCATGGACAGCTGTAACGCCACAACAGAAGCATTGCTTCCATTCGTGTCAGCGCTCCTATTCACAGCGCTCGTTCAATCGCGGTCCAAGGAATGACGCTCCGGATCATTGCGCACCTCGCTGAGAACGTGCCCGAACTTTGTCTTGTTAAATGCGCTGTTCTTGCCACTAGGCGCTCGTCAAGAGCCTCCTGTATAGGCCGTTGCGATGCTCGACACGGACGAGCGTCTTAATAAGGGAACGATGCAATGCGTGAGTAAGGATGCCCTGCACGATCGTATCCCGCGAAGTTCGCTTTAGCCGCACTTCCGCCGAACGGATTTACGTCAGGACCGATGTATGTGATGCTTTTGCTGCAGATGTATTCTCCAGCTTGTACAAGCTCGGTGGCGTTCTTAAGCGCGCCAATGCTGTAGGTCGAAGAGAGCCACGGACCGCGGGAGACTTTCGGAGATTGGCCACAGTCGGCCAGAGCGCTTTTCCGGTGGTCGATTAGGTCTTGCGCCTCTTTTTGCGCTGCCGCCTGCGCTTGCTGTTGCTGTTGAAGCCGTCTGTCTTTCTCAGCTTGTTCTGCTGCGAGCTGGGCCTCGATTTCTGGCGTGGCCTGCTCAATAGCAGCGGCAATCGCTTGGCATGAACCTGGGCGGACGGCGAGAAGTGATACTGACTGGTATAGTTTCCTCGGAAAACTGTTGTCCAATAAGCAGTGATCGCCATTCTTGCATGAGAAGATGCAGTGTTGGCCGTTCGTTTGCACGCTTACTTTTGAAACTGTGAATGTATACATCGGCCAAGTGACTTGATTGGCGACTGGCCAGCCCTGGGACCTGAAGCCGACCGAAATTGCGAGACCTGAAAGAGATGGTTCCGTGACCTGTACATACTGCGTTCTCATACCGTCGATGACGACGTCCCGCGCTTGTTCGTTATAGCCTGACCAAGCCTCTGCGATGGCCCGCAGGTTGTTGGCCGTAGCGAAAGAGGACAGCTTGTCTGCTTGCCAAAAAATTCCGGACAACCTCGTCCGACGAATGAGCGAGCTGTTTTGTGAGCCGGCCGATATCCGCTTTCTCTGCGAGGCCGGCATCGGGTGTGTGGGCGACGCATTAGTCGTTTGAATCTTGTTTGGTGTAATAGGGCTGAAGGGGATGAAGATGAGAACTTCTGCATTGCCGTTAAGGTTGGTCGATAGATCGCGAGCGATTGTGTGGTGGCTGTTTGCGAATGCCTTCCGCTGGCCGGGGCCGATACCGACGCACGGACCGATACAAACGTCGTGACTCTGGCCAAGCGATAATGTGCAGCCAGAGCGGTAGACTGGAACACACTCCCAATACTGTTTCCAGTACGTACTGGCGAACTCAGGCTTTCGCACCTAAACTATCTGCACGGAGCGAAGATTTGATAATTGCGCGGTGAGTCATGCCATCCGGTTACGAACAGGAGCCCGACTACGGCGGCAGCCCACCATTCGACCCGAACCGAATTTGGCCTGTCTTGCTTTCAATATTATTGGCCGCCTTCGCAGGGCTGGCAGTGAAAACGTTTTGGTGAGTTCAATCAATTTCTGCGAAGCGGTGGGCAAGAGCTACAGCCATAAGACGAGCGGCGGGGTCTCAGAAAATTTTGAATAGTAGGCCCGATTTGTCGGTGCTCGCTCGGCATCAGACAAAGATGAGATCGTAGGTCGGCAGATCGCAGCATTGGGAGCATTGCTTTTCATTGTGTCCGATGGAGATCGAACCAAAGGGCGCTCATTGACTAGCATCATAAACTTGCGCTTCAGAATATCTTTGCACGCGATGGCTTGGTCAGAGCCAGTTTGGTTCCACGTTGGCGCTGTGTTGCCGGGTCGAAGTTTCTCACCGGAAAGTTAGATGTCGCGCTCAGCGCCGCCCGATCTTATTCTTGCCGGTTGCTTGTTGACGCGCCTTCTTTAAGCGGACGCCCGGCCCGCCCGATTCATCCTCCGGAATAAACATAACCCCTGCGATTTCGAGGGCCCGTTGGAGGCGAAGCAATGTTTCCACAGTTACGCGAAGAGCGTCACTGCTGGCCTCGATTCGTTTCACGGTCGCGACACCGACGTTGGCACGCTCGGCTAGTTCCGATTGGTTCATATCCAACAGGCTGCGGGCGGCACGTATCTGCTCAGGGTGAATCATGCCAACGCCTTCTTCGGAAATTTTGACGTTCCCCGCGCTTTTCAAGTTTGACATTTTGGCCAGTATATGGTACCAAAAGTATCATTATGGTTCCTTTACGTATCATTGTGCTCGGCGTGCGAGGCGGATGCACAGTCGCCTTTCGGTCCCGCGGCAATTGCAGAGCCTCGCAGATTCGTTGGGCGCTGCGACAGATCCTTCAGCGTTGAGCGAACGAAACAATCGGTTGTATGTGAGGAGAAAGGCGTGGTGTTCACCGCATTACAGATCAGGTCGCTGACAGCGAAACTCAAGCGACGGCACGTGAAAGTTCGTGAGAACGATGGCACCCGAGTAGCATATGTCGAAGGCTGGCATGCAATAGCCGAGGCCAATCGTATCTTTAGTTTCGAGAACTGGGATCGACAGACGCTTGCTCCGACCTGCCATTGGACGAAGCAGCAGAATGGGGAGACTGTGTGCTTCTATTCCACGAAAGTGCGTATAACGGTCCGTGCTGGCGACACCACAACGATCCGGGAAGGTATTGGCACCGGTTTCGGGAGATCCCCACAGCCAGAAGTCGCCCATGACATCGCTCTTAAATCAGCTGAAACGGATGCAACGAAGCGAGCGCTCGCGACCTTTGGAAATCCCTTCGGACTTGCACTCTATGACCGTGATCAAGCTCAGGTCACAAAGGCTCGGTCGGCAATAATGCACCGTAACAAACGTAGGTCGTCAGAACCGGATCTCATTCTCATCGACAAAGACGGCAACGAACTCAGACTTGGCGGTGACGATTCTTTCACTTCTGAAGCCTTGCGGCAGATCGATCGACTCGAATCCCTCGACGACGTTTACGCGTTCTGGTCCCGAAACCTGCAATCTCTTGCACACCTTCGCCAGCGGACCGGCGGCGATCATAGTGAGATCGCTCAGCGAATTTCCGATACCCTCAAACAACGAGCACGCGACGTCAGTCGATCGCTTGTTGAAAACACAAACGGACATGTTGCTCAGTCCTATCTCATCCCGAAGGAAAAGCGCATTCGTGATCGAGAGCATCTTGCCTTCGTCGCGAATGAGCCGTGTCTGATTTGCGGCCGTCGGCCAGCACAAGCACACCATTTGCGTTTCGCGCAGCCGCGCGCCATGGCGCTCAAGGTCTCGGACGAATACACCGTGCCGCTCTGCATCACGCATCACGATCAACTGCATCGAAGCGGCGACGAGCGCGCGTTCTGGGTGCGACATGGATTCTGTAATCCGCTGGAACACGCAGAGCGGTACTGGAGAGCATCACGACGACAGCGCCATCTTCCTGAACCCAGCGTCGTCGATCCCGATGTTGAGCAAGAGTTCAATGAACCGGCGTGGCGAAAGGAGCCAAAACGCAAGGACTCGCGGCAGCCAGACGACTCGTGAGCGGCCTCCGGTTCTTCAAACTGACAATCGATCATCATTTGTGAAAGAGAGTGCTTTTATGGGACGAAGCGGAAAACGGCATGGCGGAAAACATCGATCGGATAATCTTGACCGGTTCGCGCGCGATCAGCTGAAGGCGTTCAAAGCAAAGTTCGGCCGCGATCCGCTGCCCGGCGAACCTCTCCTCTTTGATCGCAATAAAGACGTACCGACTGAGATCGATCTGGAGCAGGCCTTTGCCAACTTGGCAGACAGCATGCGCGAAGCCGGCATGAGGCCTGAACTCATTTATGCATATGAGAAGACCGGTCTCGTTCTGATGGAAGGCAAAGACTATCCGCAGGACATCAAGGACGAATATCAAAGTGCGATCGCTGAGTACTTCAAACTCAAGAAAGCGGGGAAGATCCCGTGAACAGCGCGGCTGGTCTCTTGTTGCACAAAACCGTTCTGAAGTGACGTACGTGCTAAAGTCGGCATATCATTGCAAAGGGCCTTCGCGATCATGGACGAGGATAAGTTTGTGTCGAAAGATTATTTAGACGCCAAGCTCGCCGCCGCAAATACTAAGTTCCGGTTCGCGCTAATGGTGCAATCCGTTGCCTTCGCTGGGCTGATCATCGTGCTTTATAAAATCTTGCGCTGACGAGGGGATTTTTGCGAACGGTCCAGTGCTTACCGGAGAATGCGGAGCGATCGGCCGTGAGTGGTATTGCTCTGTTTGGCTCAGCGTGGGCAAGCGTTTCCAGATCGGAGAACCCAGCCGAATGAAGGAGATATTTCGACACGGTGCCTGCCCGCAGGTCGCTAAGAGAAGTGCAGCAAGAGGACCTAGTATGCCCAATGATCCCGTAAGGTTCCGCAGAGGCGAGTTGGTTCCTGCCGAATGGTATCGTTGCGAAGGACATTCTGACCTCGAGTTTGGTGCCGATGGCGTTTCCTGGACTGAAAATGGAACGCGGATGATTGTTGGCGAACCCGGAAGCGGGAGGGCGGTGATTGTTGGCGACGGATTCGGGGATGTTTCGTTTGACCCGCCGGCCGAAATTTCGTGGCGCTCACGGGATCAATAGGCTTCGATGGCTATCGAACAGAGATCTGTTGCCCGCGTCCTTGGCCAGGCAACGAGATCTGCAAATTGAGCGGGGCGGGTCCGGTCTTTTCTAAATGCGATCTTTCTTGACGCCGTTTCTCTTGGCGCTCACGCGCATCTTGTCGCCGATCGACACGATACCGTCCATCTGAACATCTTCAGAAGCGCTCGTTAGAGGCCTTGTAGCTCCGGATGGCACTTTCAGAGCGCTTGCAGCCTTTAGTGATTGCGCACTAGGAAAGCGGAACTGGTAGTCCGCGCAAACTCACGACTGTGGACTGGAGACGGCGGCTCATCCAATTCTTGAAACAATTGAACTTCGCCGTCGACGAGATCGCTGGACCGCAGGGTTGAATTATACGTAGGGAACCGATGCGAGCCAATTGGTTCCTCTGACTTATCCGGAGCGCTGCTAAATCGAATTCGCAAGCAAGACTATTCTAATGGCCGAAGTGCTCGCACCATTAGATTGCGAAATCTTCGGCATTGCGTATTTTACAAACTCGCGGAATCGTGGGAATTTTCCGGTTGGCTGACGGGGTCAAACTCTCAGCCTGAAAATCCGAGCGGGTTTTCACTTCTTGGGCTTCTTTGCCGCCTTAGGAACGGGAGCGGTCGCAACCTTGCGCAGAGCATCGCGGAACGTATCAGCGTCACCGTCAGCGCCATGCTCACGAGCAGCGTCGATGAACTTCTGTTTCTGTGTGCGTTTGTCGGGTTCGGCGGTTTTGGTTTTCGTCATGTCGCTAGCCTAGCTGATTTGCGCGGGCTGGACGAGAGCGGGCGCGTTTGCATCTTCTCATTGTAGGAGATACGAGATGATCGGCTTTCTCTCCATGATTTGCAATTTGAATTTCGTTGGATGTCGGTCTTAACTTCCGCGGGCGACGAGAAATTACTCCTTGTGAGGGTCGGGATGCCGAAGATTCCACAGTATGTGCTTGACTGCGTGTTCTTCCTTTATCGCAGTGAGGATGACGCCAGGCATAGCCGCAATCCTCAAGGTACTGGTTTTTTAGTATCTATGCCCTCTACCGCTATTCCCGGTATAGCCTGCCCACCGCATCTTTACGCAGTCTCGAATTGGCATGTTGTCATCAACAATCCGGTGATTCGTATCAGGACGGCATTTGGCGATATTGTTAAAGACTTGGATCCGGCTGTGGATTGGCTATTCGTGCCAGGTGGCCATCCACATCAAGGTGACGATGCTGCGATAGCAGTCATCGATCTGGATGATAACCAGAACGTCATGTCGATCCCGCTCCATATGTTTATTACGCAGAGCATGATGGCGCGCCATCAAATTGGCGTGGGCGATGATGTCTTTATGATGGGGCTTTTTGCAGACGTTGCGGCCAGCATGGCCCATCCCGCTAAGGCCCGTTTTGGCAACATAAGCATGATGGCGAGCAGTCACATACCTATCGCACAACCCAACCACACAGCCACCAAGAGTTCATATGTGCTCGATATGCACTCGCGATCAGGCTTTTCTGGCTCTCCTGTATTTTTCTATCGCACCATCGGAGCGGATCTAACCTACGCCAACACACTCGAAATGCGGTTAAACGAGCCTTCGTTGAAGAATTCTCATCCACGGACGAGTACGGTCGAAGACTCAGGCTTGAAGGTCTAAGTGGCATGACATGTGCCATACCAGCTGAACGATTGATTGATTTGATGAATCTTCCTCAGCTCTCAGCTCAAAGAGCGCAACGCGAAGCGGCGCAGCGCCAGGACCCAAAACTACGCCGCGCGCCGCGCGCCGAAACGTCTAGAGATGAGCATTCTTAACGAGGTCCGCGCGGCAGATTTTTTTGACATTACGGGTTTGATCAGGTCAACGATACGTCAACCGCTTGCCCTTTGCGCCCTTGACCGCTTTTGTTGCACGCATCGCGTCTTCGATGCCTAAAGCCGAGCGATTGTTATACCGGAAATCAAACTCCGCCAGATATCGATGCAAGTGCTTTTCCTTGCAGTGCTGGTAGGTGCCACGCATCCCGCGCTTGAAGACTGAGAATTAGCCTTCGACGGTGTTGCTGTGGATGGTCGGACCTTCCGCGACGTAGCGAACATATTCATCTTTGCCGTGGTCTACACGGTCATGGCTCGCGAAGTGGCTGAGCTGGAATTGTAGAGCTGTGCCGCGTCGGTCATGATCGCGGTTTCGCGCTTTACATTTGCGTTGATGATCGGAATGACTTCCGCAACGGTGCTGCCCGCCACGTGGTAGCTGCGCACGTTGCCGCCGCGTTCCACAAGCGACACGATGATATTTTTGTGCTGCGAGCTTCGGAAGGTCTGACGGCCCTTGGGATGGCTTGAAGTGCGGCCGTAGATCGTTTCATCGACTTCCACGACCTTGCCCTTTCCGCCGATCGGAGGCGTAAAGGAGCCCATCCGCATAGCCTCACGGATGCGGTGCGACATGAACCAAGCGGTGTTGTACTGAGCCTCCAGCATCCGGTGGAGCTGATGGCTGGAAATGCCCTTCTTGGATGAACACAGAAGGTGGATCGCCTGAAACCACTTGTGCAGCGGTGCGTGGCTATCCTCAAAGATGGTGCCGACGCGAACGGTGAACTGCTTCCGGCAAGCGCCGCACTTTTTCAGCCCGAATCGTTCGACACCTTCCGGGTTCTTCTTGCTCGGTTTGGAGCGGACGCCTTTCAAATCATAGATGCGCTTGTCGGCTCCGCAGTGCGGGCAAACCGGACCGTTGGGCCAAAGAATGCTCTCAAGCTCTGCAAAGGCAGCGGCTTCATTGTGAAAATGCTTCGCGGACAAAATAGACATTGGAATCTCCCTACAAATCGAATGTAGGAAATCTGTCTGGGTTTGTCAAATACGCAATGCCGAAATCAAAAAAGTGTGCTACGATCGGGCAAAAAGAGTTTCAGGTGGATATCTATGAAAATTTGCATGATCGGAGCGGGCTACGTCGGTCTCGTTTCGGCTGCGTGCTTTTCAGACTTCGGGTGGACCGTGACCTGCGTCGACAACGATGCAGCCCGGCTTGCAAATCTCAAGTCCGGCCAATCGCCGATCTAC
>DASZVX010000017.1:0-45553 GCA_035547255.1 Hyphomicrobium sp. | reverse complement strand
GAATGCGAATATCTCGTTCGTTTATGCACTTTTACTGGCGTTGCCCTGGACGATATTGGCAACGTCGTGGACCGGCAGGTTGGACGACGAACGCCAAATCATTCTGATTGCCCTTGCCGTCGGTATGGCAGCCAGCGGAAGCCTTCTTTTAACGCCAATATCGCCAGTAGCTATCGTTTATGCCGTTACGATACTTGCGCCGCTGGTCGTTAAATGCGTGATCTTAGGCGGAGCGAAGAATTTTATCCTGGCCGGTCTCGCCGCAAGCTTCCTCGCATTTTTGATGATCTTGATATGGTTTGGCGGACGCATGTTCATCGAGCGGTTGAAAGCGCTCGATCAAATTAGAAAATCCGGAGTCGAAGCGAAGATCGCGCGCGAAGAGGCCGAACGCGCAACGCAGGCAAAATCGGAATTCTTTGCGACGATGAGCCATGAAATTCGCACGCCGCTGAACAGCATCATCGGCTACACGAGCCTCGTCCTTGCACGTCAAAACCTCAATCGTGAGGACACATGCGATCTGTCGATCGTCCGGGACGCGGGAAAAGCGCTTCTTGCGATCGTCAACGACATTCTTGACTTCTCAGCGATCGAGGCTGGCGGGCTCAAACTCGTAAAGACGAGCGCGACGCTTCCGCCGCTTGTCGAAAATTGCGTTGCGCTTTTCTCGGTGGAAGCGCGTGGAAAAGGCTTGGAAATACGCTCCGAAATAGATCCTAGGCTCTATGATCTGACGGTCGTAACCGACGCTCCACGGCTTCGTCAGGTGTTGCTCAATCTCGTGAACAATGCCGTCAAGTTTACCTCCGACGGGCATATTTTGGTTGGCGCACAGCTGGTCGATGATAAGGGGGATTCCGTCGTCATCCGCTTTCTTGTGCGAGATACAGGCCCTGGAATTCGTGCCCACTTGATACCGAATTTATTCCGGAGGTTCAGCCAGCTCGATACGGGTCACGAGCGGCGTCACGGCGGCTCCGGACTGGGGCTCGCGATATGCAGAAGCATAGTCGAGGCGAACGGCGGGCAGATCGATATCGAAAGCGAAGTGGGGCAGGGCTCGACGTTTTGGTTTGAAGTCCCATTGGAAATCGCTGCGCGCAAACCGGAGCCCGAGCAGAAAGCGATCGCGAACGATGAAGAAGAAACGCGGCCGTTGAAAGTCCTGGTCGTCGATGATGTCGAGCCGAATAGAAAGCTAGCGTCAGCAGTTCTGAGCCGCGCCGGCCACGATGTCATCATGGCGTCGAGCGGGCCTGAAGCGCTAACGCAAGTCAAAAACAGCGTATTCGATGTCATCCTGATGGACGTGCAGATGCCGGGAATGGACGGTCTCGCCGCCGCGCGAGCCATCAACCTGCTGGCGTCCAACCGCACGTTGCCGCCCATAATCGGCATGACCGCTAACGCGTTTCCATCCGACGTAGCAAGCTGCATGGCGGCCGGCATGGCTGCTCACGTGGCAAAGCCGTTTGATTTCGGCGAGTTGCTGCGTACGGTAGATGCCGTTGCGCGCCGCGGGGCTACCCGATTGGAAGTAAGCGCTTAAATTTGAAGCCGGGGTTGCTCCGGTTTCTGTTCCTGCAAAATTATTTCCGTATCTACGTTTTGTAATCGCCTGAACCGGATGGGCGGCAATTTTCAGCTTGCTCTAAATCCTCAAGCAAGTGTTCCATTACCCGGAGAATTTCGTCGTCGATGCATTTGCCTTCGTATCGAATGAAGTGAGGGCAACGCACTGCAATCGGGGCATGAATGGTCTACCTCATCGCGATCGATCAGGGCACGACTTCGACCCGCGCGATCGTGTTCAATGAAAAACTTGGGCCCGTAGCGGATGCTCAGCAGGAGTTATGCCAAATCTACCCCGCGCCTGGGTGGGTTGAGCACGACCCCGAGGAGATCTGGTCGGCAGTTGTCGCAACTGTGCGCGAGGCGATGGCGAAAGCTCGCGTCAGTGCCAAGGATATTGCCGGCATCGGAATTACGAACCAGCGGGAAACCACGATCATCTGGGATCGGGCGACGGGCAAACCGGTTCACAATGCAATCGTTTGGCAGGATCGGCGCACGGCCGACGCGTGTGGCGCACTGCGAACCTCAGGCCACGAACCCGCCATCACGGAAAAAACGGGCCTCATACTCGATCCGTATTTTTCGGCGACAAAAATTGCTTGGATCCTGGAGAACGTGAGTGGAGCACGCACAGCGGCGGAGCAGGGCCGTCTTGCGTTCGGAACGATAGACTCGTTTTTGCTTTGGCGGCTGACAGGCGGCCAGGCTCACGCTACGGACGCGACCAATGCGTCTCGCACGCTGCTATTCAATATTGGCGAGGGCGAGTGGGACGCCGAACTGGCGAACCAGTTTTCGATCCCGGTAGGATTGCTGCCACAGGTGCGCGATTGCGCAGCGGAATTCGGCGAGACTCTCCCGCAGCTCTTTGGTGGCGCGATCCGCATCCGTGGGATCGCAGGAGACCAACAGGCGGCGACCATCGGTCAAGGTTGCTTTGCGCCCGGCATGATGAAATCGACGTATGGGACCGGAAGTTTTTTGTTGCTCAATACAGGCCACGAACGCGTGCGGTCGCGCCACCGCCTCCTCTCGACGATCGCCTATCAATTCGGCGGTCGGCGCACTTATGCGCTGGAAGGTGCGATTTTCATTGCCGGTGCGGCAGTGCAATGGCTCCGTGACGGACTGCATATGATCGCCCGTGCCCATGATGCTGATGGGCTCGCGAAACAGGCCGATCCATCGGAGCAGGTCTATCTCGTGCCAGCTTTCGTTGGGCTTGGCGCACCTTATTGGAACGCTGAGGCGAGGGGCGCTCTGCTGGGATTGACGCGCAATTCCGGGGCGGCCGAGATCGCGCAAGCGGCGTTGGAGGCGGTCGGCTATCAGACTCGTGATTTGTTGGAAGCCATGCGTGCGGACTGGCCAGCCGCAGCCGATACGGTGCTGCGCGTCGATGGTGGCATGACGGCTAGCGATCTGACCATGCAATTTGTGGCCGATATCCTCGACGCTCCGGTTGATCGCCCTGTCGTGATGGAAACGACAGCGCTCGGCGCCGCTTATCTTGCTGGTTATCAAGCGGGCGTCTGTCCGGACCCAGCGGGATTTTCCACGACATGGAAATTGGATCGCCGCTTCGTGCCTGCCATGGACGCCGACGTTCGCGCTCGCAAATGGGCGGGATGGCGGTCAGCAATCGCGCGCGTTCTTCAATAAGGACATTCGTTAAAACGGCCGAGGTGCTGCGCAGCGATCGATCTGAGTTCTTGAAATGAAGGGTTTGAGTTTCGCTGCGGAAAAACTGGCTGCCGCGGCAGCCAGTTTGAAATCGTCGTGACTTTATGCAATTCTGATGGCGAAGATCTTGCGGATCGTTTCCTCGATCTTCCAATTGCCGGAGAAGCCTGCTTCGACGTGGAAGCTGTCGCCTGCCGAATAGGTTTTTGGCTGGCCGCCGTCTTCGGTAATGGTCACCTTACCTTCGAAAATGTGAACGGCTTCGTCTGCCTTATAAACCGCGTGGTAGGTTCCGGGCTTCGCTTCCCAGAAGCCGGTGAGAAATTTGCCGTCGGCCGTTTTGTGCTCGATCCAGGTTTTCATCGAAGGCGTGCCTTCGACGGGAGTCCAACCATCGAGATCGCTCGTAATCGGCGTCGATTTAGGTGCATTGTACTTGCCGAACAGATCTATTTTCATTGTTACACTTTCCCATTCTGGTGAACTTGCAACAAAGGGAGCGGCGGAGCTCCGCACGTCTCGCTCTGTTGCGTTATTAGTGACTTAAGCTTTGCTTATAGTCTCCATTCGAGATCAGAATTTTAGGCCCGCTTGCGAGGGCCATCTTCGCGTATCAGCGCTTGGCATAAATCGGTGTTCTGGAATGCTTCTCGAAAACGCAAGGGAAAGCATCGCCTCTGGTGTGGGGGAGGGCCTAGCCCGAAGCTCGGTCGCTTGAGTGCCCGTCTGGAGACGAGTTGGCTGGTTGAAGTTGGCCCGTCATTTGCTGGAAAGGCTGGGTAGTACTCTTTTGACACAGAGAACCGAGCCATGCGCAGCGATATCAATATCGATCAATACCAGAGACTTGTCCGACAAATGGCGGACAGCATAGGTATCGAGCCTCTAGAGATTACAATGCCGAGCCTGCGACGCACCCTCCATCTCCGTTTCAATGATGTTTGCGGCCGCCAGCAGGATGTATTCGTACCCCTGAAAACGTCCCCGGCAAGCTTACAGGCGATGCTTCGCAGCCTGTATGGGCGTAGACCGCGCCCCGACGCATCCGTGTCTATCGCGTCATGATGGGCCGCTAATAGGCGCTCCCGTCCGCGGAGCCGGAACTTCCGGCAGCCGCTTATCGCTTGAGATCCGACGCCCGCTGTCTGGAACGGTTCCAGGCCGACTGCCTCCCTTCCAGAACCGCTGGCCACTGATACGTTCCACCCTTATGGTGACCGCCGGAATAGGGTGGGGCGTTTCCGCATGCTCGAGCGTGATCTCTACGAGCCCGTATACAACTATTTGCACGTCGGCTTTCGAGACCGGTTACATCCGGCTCGAGGCGATCTGCGCTCTATCATAGCCATCACTGCGAATTCCGGCGGCAACTCGACTGGCCTATGGTCGAAGCCCGACCTCTGTATCATCAGCCTGTCCCGCCAGAAGTATGGGATCACCTGGAAGATCGACCTGCACGGCTTCGAAGTGAAGCCCCTCGGATGCTGCACCGTCCAATCGGTCCATGAAGCACTCAACCACACCTCGCTCGTAAATTTCACTTATCTCGTCTGGCATACCGAGATCTGGAACGAAGCCAGCGACGAATGTTCGACAATCCTCTCACGTTGCGCGCACTACGGAGTAGGGCTGATTACGTTTAGCAATGCTCATGATCTCCGATCGTACGCTTTGCGCCTGCCCGGCCGTCGCCATGAGCCCGCTCCAGACGCCTTCGACGAATTTGTCGAAACCAGGCTGTCCAAGGACGATCGAACCAAACTGCTCGACTGGATCACGGAATTACGACGATGAGCATTTTGGTTGCGATTGCGAACCCCAAAGGCGGCGTTGGCAAGTCTCTAACCACAATGATGCTCGCCGACGGTTTGGCGCTGACTTACGGCGCTCGCATACTCGTCATCGACGCCGATCCCCAGGCCGGGGTAACGAAAGCTCTGCTCGGCATAGCAGCTGAGAACGAACTTCATAGGCAACGGATTGGACTCGGCACCATTCTGAAATTATTTCAATCGGGAGATCGCATCCGATTGGCGGGGCATCGGGTCATAGCGGGTGATCTGATCGAGCTTCGGGACCGTCAGCCCGGTTTAATAGACATGATACCGTCCAATCATGAACTGCTTGGCGCACTCCCGGATTTCGAACATACCGTTCGCAAGAAGCGACGAAAGGATCGATTGGATGTGCTGCTGTCCCATACTTTGCGGGCAGAAATTCAAAGCATCGAGTCCAATTACGACGTTGTACTCATAGATTGTCCGGCAGGACCTGGCGCGCTGGGTCTAGCGGGCCTGAGACTCGCGCAACACATCATTATGCCCACGAGTTTGGAAACGAACGCCTATTCGACGCTTACGGATTTTCTGAAGTTCATATTGGCTGACGACCTCGACCTTGCGTCGAAAGTGCGCGTCCATCCTCTGATTACGCAATACCACGCAACAAACACAACTCAGCGCGAGATGTTGCATCACATCAAGCAAGGCCTGTACGAGCTGAACGCAATTCCGCGTCCGGTACCCTACGCCACGGCACTTCAGAATGCCGCCGCACATCCTGGACCAGGAGCTTTCCGGTCGGTTCGCGAAAAGTACGGCAATGCACTTCCGGATTTAGTCGCGATGACCAAAGCAGTTGCGGAAAGAATCAGCGCAAACCATTGAGGGTAATGTGAGCAATCAAGTTTCACCCGGCGAGGCCCTGGAAAGGTTATTCGAAGTCATTCGAGAGGAGGCGGTCGCCAATCCGGCGTTTGCCCGGCGACTGCTCGATGCTGTTGACGTCACAGTCATCTTTTCCGGTCCGGACGCCGTGAAGGTCGCAGATCCTATTCTCGCGGCGGCACGCAGCGACTATGCAACCTTCCGAGAGAGCTTCCTGAGTTTTACGGAGAAGGATCTGAAGAGCTTGATCAAAGGATTTGTGCTCGCCACGGATGAGCAGATCAAGGGCGTGAAAACCAAGCCCAAGCAGAGTGGCCTTGTGGACCTGATGTGGGAGGGTGCACATCGCAAGCTCGACGAGCGCCGTGTCAGATAAAGAAATAGAATCAGTCCATCCTCGTTGCCAACGAGACGGTTCAACCTCAGCAGGTGACTCAATGACAACGCGCCTCAGCCTTCCGGCGCTCGCGACACTTCTCGGCTCAGCCCTCATCGCGAGCCCCGGGCATGCATCGGACCTCCCGTTCAATGTCCTGAATGGCACTTGGGCGGGGGCGGGAAGTCTCATCTATGACAGCGGACCGCCCGACAAGCTGAGCTGTTTGGGTTATTACCGGAGCGCCGATGGCGGGAAGACGCTCGGCATCGCAATACGTTGCAACGGCCAACCCGATAAACTCGAGTTTCGCAGCAAGTTGAATTACGCGGACGGTAAGTTCTCAGGCACCTGGGAAGAACGCACAAACAACGCCACGGGTAGCGCATCCGGTAGCGCCACCGAGAACACTCTGCGCGTTGAATTCGATGGCAGCCTTTCGGGAAGCTTGTCGATTGCATTTTCGCCCTCGCAACAGTCGGTCACCGTCACGATTTCGACGCCCGGTTCGGAGCTCAAGGGCGCACGCGTCAGCCTTAACCGACGCTGAAGACGCGACTGAGGATTGTAAGTTTCTCGACGCTCAGGTCATAGGGCGTGTGCTGCGGAGTATTCATTTGTTCGCAGACGAACGCGCAGAGGGCAGAAACTGCATCGCCGCATCCGAGAAAATTTCTTCTCGATGCGAACGACAGTACTCAAACAAGCTCGGCATCAGCTCGTAGAGATCCTTTCCCTTCGTTGCGTCACCCGAGCCGTTTTTTGCGTTCAAGATATTTGTGGCTGATACAAACCCTCGGACCCATTCTTCGATGCCACGGTAAGTGAAATAGTCCTCGGCATCTCCATCACGAATGGGCGTGTTGGCCTTATCGTATTTTTTCATGGGCTCAAGGCGCAGAAAGTCTTTGCAGTAGGCAGCACCCGGAGGAAGGAAAATCATCGCGGGCTGATTGGATTCGGCTGCTTTGAGCGGCGACCACGCTGCCGCGCACGAGAGTGTTACCGCCAGGACAGTCAAGATTCGGATCATCATGCGATTTATATAGTGCTTGGACGTCCTCGAAGAAGCCCGTGCAGGCAATCCGCACAAGCGAGACGTTGGATGATTAAGCATGTGGATCGCTGTCATGCACGACAAGTATCTTTTGACCAGTATGGCTGGAAGCTCTGCACGCTTCGGGATGTAATCGAACTCGGCATGGACCTGGCTTTCGCGCGGAACACGCCGCAAGTCCGGCATTTCGACACCTTACAGTATGTCCGCCAGCGGCGTCGATCTCGATACGCCGGCAGGCCCGAATTTGCGGGAATGTGCAACACTCGGCATTGCGCGCCGTTCTACTCACCCGAGGAGGATGTTGGCATGCATAATAGATTGTTGTTTTCCTTCATGGCGTTCGTCATCCCGTCGCCTGCGTTCGCCATAACGTGCCACGGCAATTATCAGGTTGTGAACGGGCAGGAAATTTCGACACCTTATTGCCGGGACAATGTGCTCGCCGAGATAGCTCGGCAATCCGGCTTTGACGTTTCGAATTCAACCATGCGCCATAATCCTTCGCGTAAAGAAGAAATCTGCCGCTATCTGCAAAGCGACATTCGCGTCGATACGGCCTGTGCCGAGGTGCTGCCGGACGGCGGCGGCAGAGGGCGATAAGAGAAAGTCTACCGAGGTGGCTGACTCCCCGGCCGTTGGGGCGATGATCCGACCTGGCCACATCGGGGTCGCACGATCAAAACGCGCCCATTTTCCAAAGCAGCGGCCGCGGCGTAAATCCCAGTCGGGCTTTCGCTCGGCTGTTGGAGGCTCCAGTCAGCTTGGTGTGGTAATAGACTGCTTCCTCACCGGCGACCTTCAGCGCTTCTTCAACGCTGATGCACCGGGGCTCAGGTGCGTCGACCCAGCGGGCGAAGGCGGGCAGCCATTCGGACACGGGCAGCGGGTCGTCGTCCACAACGTTATAAATTCCGGGTTCTGCTGTCAGCGAGGCAACCGTTGCCGCGATGGCGTCATCGATATGAACGAAAGACCAGACGCCATTGCCTTCGCCAATGATCGCCGATTCACGCTTACGCACCTGCTCGGCAATGGCACCCTCCGGCCGATACCACGTACCAGGTCCGTAGAAGAAGCCGTAGCGCAGGACGACGCCGTCCAGGGAGGTCGACGCCAGAGCCTGATCCTCATAGGCTCCCATGACACGCGCACTGTCGCCGATCTCGCCGGGTGCTTCATAGCGAAGCTTGGCGGCCTCATTGGCGAGATGTCCGGCGGGGGCGTCCAGATAGAAGCCGCGCGACTGCAAGATGAAGCGCTTGACACCCAACTCTCTAGCCGCAGTGAGCAGATTGGCACCGCCCTCCCGATGAAGGCGTGTGTCGTTCGGCATCGACTTGATGATGTCGGCAGGATTGGCGGGAAGCCAAGTGAGCTGGTCAATCACGACGTCCGGTGCCGCCGTCGCGATCGCATCGCGTACCGCCCTCGGATCGAATGCGTCAGCGATGGAGGGGGCAGCGCCAAGTTCGCGTAGGCGGTCGACGCCCCGACCGGCGCGCGTCATACCAGTCACCTGATGACCAAGCGTGCACAGTGCGCGCACGAGCGGAAGGCCTACCGCACCGGTGGCGCCAGCAACGAATATTTTCATGACGAAACTCCATTGATTGCGCACCGGCGCGAGCGCCTTGCCCACTGCGCTTCGAGCACCGCTTGCGGCGTATCGCTAGTCGAGGCGCTTGGCCATTGTTACTTTCCTTGATCTCCAGGCTCTATTTGATGGGTGTAGTCAGTTTCTTGTCGCCGGTATCGACGACGAAGACCGCAAGCAGCTTGGCCGGTTCGGTCTTGCTTGCGTTACGACTGATGGCGTGGGTCGCGCCGGGTGTTTCGGACCAGCTCTCACCGGCCTTGTAGATCCGCGTTGGCCCGTCGTTGACTTTCGACTCGATGCTTCCGGATACGACATATGCGTAGATGAACGCCGATTTTGCGTGCGTATGCGGAACCGAAGCGGCGCCCGGCGGATAGTCAACAACCACAGCGACCAGGGATTTGCCGGGAATGTTCGGGATCGCCTGTTCGAAGTTCGGAGTAACGTGCTCGCCCCCGGCATAAGCGGAGACGGGCGCAACCGCGCCGAGAGCGAGGGCGGCAGACGCCGCCGTAACGAGAGATCGGATGTTCATGGGTTTTCTCCTTTCGCGGTGAAAATGTCCCCATTCTGATCCAGAAAAAAGGACCAAGGGCGCAGAAAAATCGTGTACCACGAGGTGCATGGATAAGCCGTTCCAGCTGAGCCTCGACCGTTCCGCGAAGACCCCGCTGACCGAGCAGATCCGAAAAGGCATCGGTACAGCAATCGAGCGCGGTGTGCTTGCTCCGGGAGCGCGATTGCCGTCGTGGCAGGATCTGGCGGTGCAACTCGGCGTCGCCCGCGGTACCGTGCGCACCGCTTATGAAAAGCTGTCCGCGGCACAGCTCATCGAGTCCTCGCGGGCGACCGGAACCCATGTCGCGCGGAGACCTCGCGCCGTCGTCCGATCCGAACAGCCGCCCGACCCTGGTTCGTTTTTGGAAACGTACCAGGAGATGACGCAAGGCCCGTCCCTCTTTCAGATGGGGGTTCCTGCGGCCGAAACATTTCCCACCAAGCTCTTCGCTCGAATTCGTGCGCATGCCATTCGCGTCGAAGCAAGCGCCCCGCCAATTTACGCGGACCCTCGTGGAGAACTTGAACTGAGGCGGGAAATCGCCGGTCATCTCGCCATCGCTCGCGGCTTCGAATGTTCTCCGTCACAAATCATCATAACGGGGGGATATGCCAGCGGCTTGGGATTGGCTCTTCGCGTGCTTGGTCTCGAGGGCCAGAAGGCATGGATTGAGGAGCCTGGCTTTCCGTTCACTCGGCGTGGCCTGGAACTCGCAAGATTGTCAGTCGCTCCGATCCCGGTCGATGCCGACGGTATCGACGTCGATCATGGGCTGCGCCATTGCCCGGACGCGAAGCTGGTTGTCGTGACCCCGGGGCAGCAGGCACCTCTTGGAGTGACGCTTTCACTGGAGCGGAGATTGCGCCTGCTCGATTGGGCTGCCCAGCAAAGTGCGTGGGTGATCGAGGACGACTATCTGAGCGAGTTACAATTGAAGGGGCGAGCCGCGCCCGCGCTTGCATCGCTCGATCGCGATGGGCGAGTCATCCACATCGGCACTTTCAGCAAGACTATCAGCCCCACCTTGCAGCTCGGTTTTCTCGTCGCTCCTCCTTCGCTCCTGTCCCGCTTCATCGAGGTCGCGGCATGCCTCGGACCGCCGCCCGGACCGTCAGTGCAATTGGCGATTGCCGAGTTCATGCGGGAAGGCCATTACATGCGCCATCTTCGGCGTACCAAGCGAGCCTACTCCGCCCGGCGTGACGCTTTGCTTGAACATCTTCGGAACCACGATGCAACCGTCGACGTCGCGATTGCGGGACTGGCGGCCCTGATGAGATTTTCCAATGGGATGTCGGATATCTCCATAGCCAGGGAGGCCGCAGCATTTGGAATGTCACCGGTGCCATTGTCAGCTTGGTATGGATCGCCGGATGCGAGCCAATCCGGGCTACTTCTCGGTATCGCGACGGCGCCAAAGAAGCATCTCGCGAGCTCCTGTGATCGCCTCAGGAAGATCATCGAACGCTTCAGGTGAAAGCGAGGCAGCTCGGGAATAAGAGGGCGACGTTCAAGCCGCCCTGTAGCGCCATTGTTCGTTCGTAGGGTTCTTACATCGGCACCTTCCCGATCGAGCCTCCGCCATCGACGAACAGAGTTTGTCCGGTGATGTAACTGGCTTCGTCGGAAAGCAGGAATTCGATGGTCGCCGCAATTTCGTCCGGCGTACCCAGGCGCTTCAAAGCGGCGCTCTGCCTCGCTTCCCGCCGGGTTCTTTCGCGAAACATTTCCGTTTCGATTGGACCGGGAGCAACGACATTGACAGTGATGCCTGTGTCCGCGAGTTCCAACCCCCACACGCGCGTCAGACTTCCCAGCGCAGCCTTCGATGCGGCTTGATGTTGATGTCTGCTGAGACGCGGGGCGCATCAGTGTTCAGCGCGACGCCGTCCGATGGGAAGAATAACGGTGCGGCTTCCGATCGGGACACGACGATAGAGGTCGATGACATCCCGATTGAGAAGGCGGATGCAGCCGCTGGACATCAGTATGAAATCATTTGACCTTCGCGCCGGTTTTCTCCCGGCTTCGTGCGCGTGGCTTTTTTCGGGGCGGCCAAGCAAGATTGAGCATGGCCATAGCCGGACCGACGAGCCCGTTGAGCAATTTCGGGTCAGGGCGAACACGAGCCAGCACACGGAGCCCCATCACGATGGAAAGCAACATCCGGGCTAGGTCGTCGACCGGCTGATCAGCAGGGATTTCGCCGACACGTTGACCTTCAACAATGCGGCCGTAAAAGAATTTTTCGATCGTCACCGTTTGGCTGGCCACGAAAAGCTGGAATCCGTAGTCCTCGGGTGTGACTTCAAGGGCCGAATTCACCAGCATGCACCCTCGGTGCTGCAGATCCTTCAGGGACCGATCTACGATTTCGTCAAAGAAACCTACGATTGCACTGCCTGGCGACGGCAGCATTTCAAGACGAACAATGCGCTCGCGAAGCATTCGCTCGAGATACTGTCCCAATGCGCGCATAAACAGGCCGCGTTTGTCGGTGAAAGCATTATACATGCTTGCAGGCGTAAGGCCGGTGCATTCGGCCAGGTCGCGCGTCGAGGTCGCGTTGTAGCCTTTGGTCCAGAAGATTTCGGCGGCCGCCTCGAGAACCTTGCCTTCATCGAACTGCCTTGGCCGTCCCACGATCGCCGCTCCTTCTGCACGAGAAAGCGAACTCAGCATATTATAGATCAATTGCTACAAAACAATCTATAGCGACCGCTCTAGAGCGCAATGCGACATTTGCGATCGCAGGGACGGGCTTGAACATTAAGAGTTGCGCGATCAGTGCAGTGTCTCGATCGAGCCCAGCCTGCAGGAACGCGCACCGTCCACCGGGGTTTCCACTTCATAAGGAGGTTGTCAGAAGCGAAGCTGCAGGAATTGTTGCTATTTTTAGCAATCACAGTTCCGCCGGTCTTACCCGGTTGCCTCTATCTCGGCGATGGACCGGTGGGATGATTGGGATGAAAGGCCGGCCAAAGTTCGCGGCGATAGGAAACACTCTTATATCTTTCACCCATAAGCCTGGGCGCTCATGAGCCGATCGGCGCAGTCGAAACAAGAGAGGGTAGGAGGGAGATGCGGGAGCACCATTGGATAGAAGAGTTTCAGAAAAAAGCTGCCCCGCGATTGCGCGAAATCTTTGAGAAGGATGTGGGCGAAATCCCGAAAAGTCTCATCGAGAAGATGGAGGAGCTGCGGAAGAAGGAACAGCAGCTCATGAAGCGTAACAGGAAGTGAGTTAATTTACGTCGAGTGACGCTTCGGAACCGCACTCCGATCCGACGTCACGCGGCGGCTTCGTCAATGCTTCCGAAATCAGCTTGCAAAGCTGCTTACGCAGTAGCGGTCCCTCAATCTGTGCGGCTGAAAAGCCTTCCGAGCGCAGGGCGTTCCGGATATCTCCAATAGAACGGCATTGGCCCGACTGCGCGAGATAGCGTATTGAGGAGTTGTTGATCGTGCTGCCCAGCCGTGTAGAGCGAGACTAATGCATCAACAAGCGGGCTGACCAATGTTCCCAAATCGCGTCGATTAAGACGATAGCGATCTTCGAGTTCATCGCACGCTGCGTCGTAGGCATCCGAAAGCAACTGCCTGTCTTGACCGTAAATGGAGCTGAAAAGCTGAAGCATACTCTGCTCCCTCCGTTGATAATTGGGGGAGCAATTCGTGGATGCACACTCAGTCGGCAGAGCCCAAACTGTAGCGGCTTTTATCACACAGCGAAGGCTGTGTGTCTGTTGTGCTCTAAGTCGTGTTTGTGCCAAAGTTGGTGCATTTTCAAAGGCAATTACATTTTCTTGTAATCTTGCATCATCTTCACTATACTAGCGCAATCGAGCTTCGCTGAAACGACTTGGCCTCGCCGCGAAGTGCGCGCCTGACCGACGACCTTCCAAAAATCTCGAGTGTCGTCTCCGACAGATGTCGGAGAGGTAAAACGTGCATATCTCAACGAGGATTTATTCTTATGCAGACGGGAACCGTGAAATGGTTCAATGGCCAAAAGGGCTTTGGGTTTATTCAGCCTGATGAAGGCGGCAACGATGTTTTTGTGCATATCAGCGCCGTCGAGCGCGCCGGCATGAGCACGCTGAACGAAGGACAGAAGGTCTCGTTCGACATTGTTGCTGACCGCCGCAGCGGCAAATCATCTGCCGACAATCTTCGCGCCGCTTAAAAGCGATTGTGAAGCAATTCTATTGGGCTCGATCAGGATAACCTGGCGCCAAGCCTGATTTAACATTGAGCCCGCGGCTGTGTTCACGGTCGCGGGTTTTTCTTTTGTTGCGTCCTTATCCCCGGGAGAAGGCAATGGCGACGACGCCCAAAGCTCTGACAAACGCTGCGGTCACAAAGTTGCGCCGTGCCCAAGAGGCCTCGAAGGCGATGAAGGAATACGAGGCCGAAAGACTGGTGGTGCGCGCTAAAACCGAACGTCTTCGAGCCGAGCGACTCGCCAGGGAAGCAGCCAATCCGCCGGGAAAAAAGCGACGCTGAATTATCGAAGTGAGATTGTTCAACGGTTTCGCCGTTGCCCAAGCCGCTTCGAGGAATAAGCGACTTGCGACCCGGGCTTTGCGAGCAGCGCGATAACTGATGGGCGCAGGCGAATGAACTCAAGCTCCGGGCGCTTGACCAATGAATAATCCGAAGCAATAGCGCCCTTGGTTTCCTTCTCGCCGCCTGCGAGCTAGCCCGCATTATCCACTTCGTTCAGGTCTTTTTCCCAACCGAACACTGAGCGGCCATCATAGTCAGGCGATGCCGTCCGCTCCCGGCTAATGAAAGTTTCGAGCGATGGCCCCGTCGCTGTGCGTTCCAAGGAGCGGGCTTGCGCGTCGAGCCGCTTCAGTGTCTGCAGTTCCTCTTCGCGGCCAAGCTTTGCGTTCTGGACTGCAGATTTGAGCACGCGGATCGTCTCGTCATAGACCTTGATCGGGACGGGGTAGGGATGGCGATCCTTGCCGCCATGCGCCAGCGAAAACCGCGCTGGGTCCTGAAAGCGACAAGGCGTGCCATGCATCACCTCCGCGACCATCGCGAGTGACTGCACCGTGCGGGCACCAACACCGGGCGTCAGCAAGAGATCGGCGAAATCAACCGGTCCGCGTTCGGCGGCCGCGGCAAGTGTCCCGTGCAGGCGGCGCGTAAATACATCGCCTGCGCGGACATCGTGATGGGCAGGCATGATGAGATGCGGGAGCATGGGCTGGGCCGACGGTTCACCCGTGATGCTGGCGAATTCCCGGGTGATTCCGTCGGCTCCGAGCGCCGCCAAGAGATCCAGCTGCGCTGCCCGCGAAGCGCCCGCCCGACGATCGGTGAGATTGATGATGCTGCCCTGGTTGCGGCCATCGATGGCGCTGTGCGGCTCTTCGATGAAGTCGGTAAGCCCTTCCGAATGCCAATGATAACGGCGAGCCTGGCGCTTGGCGTCATTCATGCCCTGCTGCACGACCGTCCACTTGCCATCGTCGGTAACGAAGAAGCCGTGCAGATAAAGATCAAAGCCGTCCTGGACGGCGGCGCTATCGACCTTCGCGACGAGGCGGCTCGCGCGGGTCAGCGCTGCGGCATCAAATCCTATACGCTCACCGAGCGCCGACAATTCATCCGGAGTGCGGCGGGAGTGCTTGCCACGGCCACCGCAGACGTGGATGCCGAGTTCGTCTTGCAAAGGTGCAAGGCCGCGCTTGAGCGCGCCTATGACGCTCGTTGTAATCCCCGATGAATGCCAGTCCATGCCCATGACGGCGCCGAAGGACTGGAACCAGTAGGGATGCGACAGGCGGCGGAGGAACTCGTCGCGACCATAGTGATGAACAATGGCCTCGCAAATCACGGCGCCAAGCCTCGACATGCGCTGGCCGAGCCACTGCGGTACGCGCCCGCTGTGGAGAGGGAGATCGGCGCTGCCTGAACGTCGTGCCATTCGGCCTTTTGCGATTCAAAGCTGCAGTTCGCCAGGATGATGAGGTGCATCGCGGCGCACCGCAAGGCCGACTACTAACCTCGAATTTGACGCTCCAAACACATGCGGAGCGCTGGGCCCGCAAATCGGCCAAATCCCACACACTTTCTCTCGGATTGAAATGGACCGGTCCGGACGCCTTCGCATTAAAACGGACCGTGAAAACGCTGCAATTGCGGAGGGTTACGAGCGATTTTGGATCAACTCGGACACGCTCGGGTCTGTACGGATTAGGGCTTCTGGCGGAAGGGGTCTCCGCCATAATGGCTCACTCATATTTCGGAAAAAGCTTACGTTTTTTGACTCTCAGTTTTTTCGGTCCCCCACAACGGTTCCGTTGGTACCCCGACTATACGCGTGATCTCGTACATGGGGATGTGCGTTCGACCACGAGTCTCGTTCATGGTGAGCTGGCCTTCATGCTGTAAAGAGTCCGTCGACAAACGGCGATAAGACGACAAGCCTTCGTGACCGAGACCTGCAATGGCCGAAGCAGTAGCAAAACCGTGGGAGATCACCGTCGGCGCGATCGTCGCGGTGCTGATGGCGAAAGGGATTGTTGAGCCCGAGTTACCCTTCAAAATCGTAAAGCTGTTTTGAGCGCCGGATACGAATAGCGCGAGGAACGCTCATCGGATTCGAATGCGTGCTGCTCGTCGTGTTGGTGGTGCCGTCGCTATCTACGCAGTTTCTAAGATCTGAATCCTAGGATGGTTTAGCTCCCTTCACCCGGGCCGTCCTAGCCTGCCCTGCTACCGGTTTGTCCCTCTGAGCCGGTGGCGGGGCTTTTTTGTATGCGCGCGATATACAATCCGATGCCAATTCCGACGCCAAACGCGAGACTAAGCCGCGCAATGATGATCCATAGCGCATCGCCAAGAAGCCGATGCAAAGCCCAATGGATCTCAAGCGCGATATAAACAATCCCTATGCTGAATGCGATGCCAAATGCGATACCACCATAACGCTGCAAAAATTGCCTCATGCTCTCAGTTATTCTGCTCGGAAAATCATATTGTGCGTCACGCGCACACATCAACTCTCAAAAAAAAAATCGTGTATGGCATCAGGATGTTTCGCAGCATAGGATCGGCTGCGTTCTCGATTTTCGCTCATTGCTCGCCGTCATTTCATTCATTTGTATTCAGATTCTTCGTCGACTGTTTTTTCGCCTACATTAAAGGGCGGTGGTCCGTCGACACCCCGCGCTATACGATCTTTATTGCGGCGTATCGCATAAGCCGTGGCCTTCTCTTCAGTAGAAAACACAGCATCTAGCTCATTCCACCAATAGACGACATATACTTTCATTGCTTATTCTCCGAGAGCTGGTCATTAATTAATGCTCCTACGGAGGATTACAGGCAATAGAATTAGTGCCTATCGAGCATGGTTGCGAGTTTGCGTCATTCCTAGAATGACGCTTCGCAATTCTCGTTTCTCTATTCTATTCCGAGCATGGGGTCCGCCCCGGTGCTCTCTCGAATGCGCTTTTGAAGCTGCTTTAATGTTTCGATGCGGTCAGTCATTCTTGGCCTTACGGGCTTTGAGTTCTGTAAGCTCCTTTGTGAGCCGAGCGACGTGCTGATCGGCCTGCTCGATCAGAACCTTTGAGGCTTTGAGCGCGTGAAGCGTGGCAAGAGATTTCTGCGAGATACGAAGGAAATATTCCTTCCGCTCGATCTCCGACATGCCTTTTGTGTCGGCTTCGATCTCGGCCACGGCATCGTTCGCCAGTTTGGTGAGGGACGCGTTAAAGTCGTCTTCTTGTGACTCTGCCTTCGTTTGAGCCGTTGAACGCCAAACTTCCCAAGCATTGATCGCTGCGTGAAAGTGTGAGTCAGACAAGTGCAGATTCGAAACAGCTTGGCGAATGGCGAGCGTCTGAAACCTGCGTAATGTCATCACCTCTCATGATGCTCTGTTCTTCGCGCAAATCGCCCTTTGCGAGAGCGGCGCGACAACGTCCAGCGACCTCACGAGCTTGGGCGAGCCAGACATCGCGCCCAAGCCCGATGCTCAACGTCACCTCGCGCGCGCCGAGCTTGTAACGAAAGATCCAGAGACGTTCGGGACTGTCGACGCGGACGCGGACGCATAGATAGAGCCTGCCGCCGTCCGCATAGTGCCCCGGCTTCGAGACCGTAGCGATTGCACGCGCATTCAGAAGATTGATCTTCCGCGCCATAATTCCCTCGCGTGATTTCGCCCGGTTCCCCACTCCGGACAGCGCTTGGCAGCGACGCCGAGCTACATTCGGAGACAAGTTGCGAGGTTATTTCGTTGTTTTTTCAAGGGCGATCTCGACCGCTGTCAACAAGCGGTGAGACACTTCTGGCGGAAGGGGTGGGATTCGAACCCACGGTGGACTTGCGCCCACGCCGGTTTTCAAGACCGGTGCCTTAAACCACTCGGCCACCCTTCCAACCACCGCACTGCAACGGACCCGCGGATATGACCGCGTCTCGGAACGCTCCTCCTATCCGGTTCGGTTCGCCGTCTCAAGCGCCGTGACGCCCCAGGTACGCTCAACAGGCGCGTTTAACCTGATCCTAAGCCGCATTTGTCATCGTTCCGGCAAGCTTCGGCCAAGCTCGTGTGCTCCTTTGGGCGGCGAGGGTACGCTGGGGCGGGCGTAGCGTATCGAGTTGAGTATGCGTACATGAGCAGGGGCCTCTACGGCCGGCTGGCGGCCCGCGCCATGCTGGTGACGACCGCGGCGGCACTCGCATCCGCCTGTTCGAGTAGTCCACCCGTCCGCACCGTTGGCGGGGTCTCACGCTCGGTCTTTTCGGAAGACCAATACGGTGTCAGCACAAGTCCGCGTGTCGCGAGCCAGAACATTCCGAAGGGCGGTGGGACGTACAAGCTTGGCGCACCCTACAAGGTGGCCGGCCGCTGGTACGTGCCTCACGAGAATCCAAATTACGTCGAATATGGGGTAGCCTCTTGGTATGGCGCCGATTTTCATGGTCGCAAAACAGCGAACGGCGAAGTCTTCAACGCCAACTCCTTGACCGCCGCTCACCCGACATTGCCGCTGCCGTGCTACGCGCTCGTGACCAATCTGGACAACGGCAAGAGCATCCTCGTGCGCGTCAATGATCGCGGCCCCTACGTCAATGATCGCATCATCGATATGTCTTATGCGTCGGCCAAGGCATTGGGCTACCTGAACCGAGGCCGGGCCCGGGTCAGGGTCCAATATGCGGGCCGCGCACCGCTGAACGGCGACGATACCCGCGAACGCCGCTATCTCGCCGAGCAGCAATGGCAGCGCCAGAACTCTTCCCCGCCTGTCGCCCTTGCGTCGAACCGCGATTACGCACCTCCGAGATATGGAGATGCAACCTTGCCTCCCGACGCGTCTGATCGTTGGTCGCCGATCGGTTATCGGGCGTCGCTCGCAGGGAAGGCGCCGCCGACGTCGCGCTCTGTCGCCAGTCGGCCGATTGAAACGGCGAGCTTCACGAGTGTCGATCAGGGTCGGATGTCACTGAGTGCCCCGCCACAAGCAGTTCGGCCGTTTGCGCCCGCAAGGACGTACGTGCAAGTCGGACTGTTCCGCGATCGCTCGAATGCAGAACGGTTGCGCCGCGAGCTCGGTACGTTGGGCCCGGTAGAAGTTGCGCCTATGCAAGTCGCAGATGGTACACAGGTTTACCGCGTGCGCGTCGGGCCATTCTCGCCAGCCACTGCAAATCAAACGCAAAATCAGATCGCCGCCTATGGTGTCTCCGATACCGCCATCGTGACGGATTAAATTGAGTTTATGAGCGGCGGCGTTGACCATGCCGTCACCGGATTCGATACTGAAGCCTGTCGCAAATTGCCGCCTCTCGGTGGTAGCCTCAAGCGAGCTGGCAGACCGATGTTGACCAAGAGCTGCGCCCGGCTTCTTGCTTCGGCGCTCATCGTGATCTCTTTCATCGCGGCGGCGGGTCCTGCTCTGGCCGCTGACAGCAGTTTCGCGTCCAAGGCCCCGCGCGCCATCCTCATCGACGCTGCAACTGGTGCGACGCTCTTTCAGCAAAGTGCCGACGAACCTGCGCCGCCCGCCAGCATGAGCAAGCTGATGACGCTCGCCGTGCTGTTCCGCGCGTTGAAAGAAGGGCGCATTCACAAGACCGACGAATTCACGATGAGCGTCAACGCGTGGCGCAATGGCGGCGCGCCATCCGGAACATCCGCGATGATGGTGCCAGTCAATACGAAGGCAACGATCGATGAATTGATCCAGGGTATTGCCGTTCAATCGGGCAACGATGCAGCCATGTGCATCGCCGAAGGCATGGCTGGCACGGAGGCCGCCTTTGCACACATGATGAACGATGAAGCGCGGCGCATCGGTCTCACGAAATCGACGTTTGCAAATTCGACGGGATTGCCTGATCCGCATCAGCTAATGAGCGCCCGCGATCTTGCGACCCTCGCGCGCTACGTCATTACCGAGTATCCCGATTACTATCCGGTCTTTGGGCAAAAGGAATTCCTCTACCGCAAGCACCGATTCATCAACCGCAATCCGCTTCTCTTCCTGAACATCGGGGCTGATGGATTGAAGACCGGACACACGGTAGCAGCAGGCTACGGCCTTGTCGGGTCGGCCGTGCAGGATGGAAAGCGCTTGATCGTCGTCGTCAGTGGTCTCGAGAAGGCGGATCAGCGCAAGGAAGAAGCCGTCAAGCTCCTGAACTGGGGCTTCAACTCATTCAGCTCCGTACGCCTGTTCGACGCAGGAGAAGTCATCGGACAGGCGCGAGTCTGGGGTGGCAAGGTCTGGTACGTGCCGCTTGCCGCCAAGAATGACGTTATGTTCACGGTGCCGAAATATCCCGCCAATCAGAAGATTTCGGCCGAAATCGTCTACAAGGCCCCTCTGAAACCGCCGGTTAAGAAGGGGGATCAAGTTGCCACATTGAAGTTGTCGAGTTCGACGAGCGCATCTGCCGAATTGCCCCTTTATGCGACGGAAGATGTCCAAAAGGGCGGCATCGTCCGCGAAGGCATCGATTCTCTTGTCTTGATGGCGTTGCGCCGATTGGCGTTCTAGAGTACGCGCCAGCAATCGAGGCGAGGCCCCATGAAGCGCGGAAAATTCATTACATTTGAAGGTGGCGAAGGGGTGGGCAAGTCCACCCAGGCAAAGCGTCTGGCTGAGCGCATCGAGCGCGCCGGTATCCCCGTCATCGTAACGCGCGAACCCGGCGGCACGCCTGTCGGCGAGGACGTCCGCGACCTCATTCTGAAAGATCGCCCCACAGATCCGGTTACCGAGCTGCTGCTCTTTGCGGCTGCACGCGCCGAGCATGTGACCTCTGTGATCCGCCCTGCACTCGACGATGGAACGTGGGTCATTTCCGACCGCTTCATCGATTCAACACGCGTCTATCAGGGCAAGCGCTACAGTCTCGAACCCGAACTAATTTCGCTTCTTGAGCGCTACACGGTCGCGCCGGATTTTCCCAATCTGACATTGATCCTCGACCTGCCGGCGAACGAAGGCGTCGAACGTGCCCAGAGCCGCGGCACGCTTTCGCGCTACGATGCGGAACGGATCGAAACGCACGAGACGTTGCGCAAGGGCTTCCTCGAAATCGCGACCAGCGAGCCGAAGCGCTGCGTGCTGATCGATGCAAGCTTGCCCGTGTCGAGCGTTGAAACAGCGGTATGGCAGGCCGTTTCGGCGCACCTTCTCGTCGAGGCGCGCTGATGGCGCGCGCGCCGTCGGTCACGGAATCGGAAGCGCTTCCCGAGGCCGACAGGCTCGACGATTTTCCGCATCCTCGCGAGACGCGATCGCTCATCGGGCACGACGCACCGCTCGCGATGTTGACGGATGCGCTTGCAAGCGGCCGTATGCATCACGCTTGGCTGCTCTCGGGCCCCAAAGGCGTCGGCAAGGCGACGCTTGCCTATCAGTTCGCAAGAATGGCACTGGCGCGTCCGGAAGAGCGCGATCTTTTCGGCCAGGGGATGAGCATTGAGCCGAATTCCCCGACCGACCGGCAGATCCGGGCCATGTCACATCCGGGGCTGCTCGTCATCCGTCGCACATACGATCCGAAGACAAAACGGTTCTCGCAAACGATCCCGGTCGACGAGGTGCGCCGTCTCAAGGCGTTTCTGGCCTTGAGCGCCGAAGCGCAGGGCTGGCGCGTCGTGATTGTCGACAGCGCCGACGACATGAATGCGAATGCCGCCAATGCGCTTCTGAAATCACTCGAGGAGCCGCCGCCGCGCACGATCTTCCTGGTCATCACATCGGCGCCGGGACGGCTGCTGGCGACGATACGCTCGAGATGCCGCGTTGCTGCTTTGGCGGCGCTTACGGAGACGGATTTGAAACGCGCCGCCGCGCAAGCGCTGACGAGCGCCGGCAAGCCCGTCCCCGAAGCTCACAACTGGGAGTCGCTGCTGCCGCTCGCCCAGGGCAGCGTCGGGCGCGCTCTGACACTGCTGGGCGGCGGCGGACTGGCGCTCCAGACACGGATCGACGCTATCCTGAACGGCCTGCCGAAACTCGACGCCAAGGCCGTGCACGCGCTGGGCGACGAACTCCAGGCACCCCTGCAGGAGCGAAAATTCGAACTTTTCTTCGATCTTTATCAATCGACCCTGGCACGTCTCATTGCAGCCCAAGCGACGGGGGAGGGGCCGGAACGGGATGTCGCGCTGGCAGGCCGGCTGATCGGGTCCGAGCGCCTTGCCACGTTCGCCGAGCTATGGGAAACAACGGCCCGCGACAAGGCGGACGTGTCTGCCCTGAACCTTGACCGCAAATCGCTCATTCTCGGAAGTTTCGCGCGTCTGGAGGCCGCGAGCCGCCGTTGAGCCGAAGGCTTGCCGCGCCCAATGACCATCGACAAGGAAGCCCACCGCGTGCGCGAAAAATTCTACATTACGACGGCCATTTCCTACCCGAACGGCGTGCCGCACATTGGCCATGCCTATGAGGCCATCGCGACCGACGTGATCGCACGCTTCGAGCGGCTCGACGACAAGGACGTCTTCTTTCTGACGGGCACCGACGAGCACGGCCTCAAGATGAAGCAGACGGCCGAGCGCGAAGGCGTAACGCCGCGCGAACTCGCCGATCGCAACACCGCTCGCTTCGTCGAAATGGCAAAGACGCTCGGCCTCTCGAACGACGATTTCATCCGCACGACCGAAAAGCGCCATTACGACGCCTGTGCCGAACTCTGGCGCCGCATGGAGAAAGCTGGCGACATCTTCAAACGGCCTTACGGCGGCTGGTACTCCGTCCGCGACGAGACCTACTACAAGGAAAGCGAGACGGAAGTCCGCGACGGCCAACGCTTCGCGATTGCAACGGGAACGCCCGTCGAGTGGAACGAGGAGGAAACCTATTTCTTCCGCCTCTCGGCTTATCAGGACAAGCTCCTCGCGCATTACGAAGCCAATCCCGATTTCATCCTGCCCACCGAACGGCGCAATGAGGTCGTCAGCTTCGTAAAGATGGGTCTCGAAGATTTGTCGATCTCGCGCACGACGCTCGACTGGGGGATCCCGGTGCCCGACGCGCCGGGCCACGTCATGTACGTCTGGATCGACGCGCTGAACAACTACGTGACGGCGACGGGCCTTTTGACCGATCCGCAAGGTCCTCGCGCGCACTATTGGCCAGCCGACGTGCACGTCATCGGCAAGGACATCGTGCGCTTCCACGCCGTCTATTGGCCCGCCTTCCTGATGAGCGCCGGGCTGCCGCTGCCGAAGCGCGTTTTCAGTCACGGGTTCGTGCTGAACAAGGGCGAGAAGATGTCGAAGTCGGTCGGCAACGTTGTCGATCCGTTCGACCTCGTCAAAGCCTACGGTCGCGACGCCGTCCGCTATTTCTTCCTGCGCGAAGTGATGTTCGGGCAGGATGGCAATTATTCGCCGGAAGCGATCGCAAACCGCATCAATGCCGACCTCGCGAACAACCTCGGCAATCTTGCGCAGCGCTCGCTGTCGATGATTTTCAAGAACTGCGACGGCGCTATTCCGACACCCGGTGCGTTCACTGCGGAAGACACGGCGATCCTGGGAGCGACCGATGCGCTCTATGGGCTCGCGCGGCGCGAAATGGATCGCCAGGCGATCACGAGGTATCTCGACGCCGTCTGGAACGTCGTTGCCGAAGCAAACCGCTATTTCGCGGCCGAAGAGCCATGGGCAAAAAAGAAGACTGATCCGGCGCGCATGGCGACGATCCTTTACGTCACCGCGGAGTGCGTGCGGCAATTCGCAATTCTCGCACTGCCCGTCATGCCGGAAAGCGCGACGAAACTGCTCGACCTGCTTGCAGTTCCGCCAGAAGCGCGCACATTTGCAAATCTCGGGGCAACGGGGCGTCTGAAGGCAGGCACTCCGATCCCGGAGCCGCAGGGCGTATTCCCACGATACGTCGATCCGGAAGAGCCGAAGGGCAAGAAATCCTGATGCTTGTAGACCACCATTGTCACCTCGACTTTCCTGATTTCGCGCCCGAGTTGGATCAGGTCGTGGCGCGCGCACGCGAGGCGGGCGTCGGGACGATGGTGACCATTTCGACGCGTATCCGCGAGTTCGATAAAGTGTTGGCGGTCGCGGAGCGTTTCGACGACGTCTACTGCTCCGTCGGCACGCATCCGCACAACGCGCACGAGGAACTCGACATTCCGCTTGAGAAGTTGATCGAACTCACCCGCCATCCGAAAGTCGTGGCGGTGGGCGAGGCGGGTCTCGACTATTACTACAAGCATTCGACGCCCGAAGCGCAGGCGGAAGGTTTCCGCCGCCACATCGCTGCTGCACGCGAGACCGGCTTGCCGCTCGAGATTCATACGCGCGACGCCGACGAGGATACGATCGCTATTCTCGAAGACGAGCACGAGAAGGGTGCTTTTTCAGCGGTGCTCCATTGCTTTACCGGTGGGCGTAAGCTTGCGATGCGCGCTCTGGAACTCGGGCTCTACGTTTCGTTCAGCGGTGTCATTACGTTCAAGAAAAACGATGCGCTGCGCGAGATCGCGCGTGACGTGCCGCTGGACCGCTTGTTGGTCGAGACGGACGCTCCGTTCCTCGCGCCCGATCCTTTCCGCGGTAAGCGGAACGAACCATCTTACGTCGTCCGCACCGCGGCAGCGCTCGCGACCGTCAAAGGCATCTCGAACGAAGAACTGGCACGCGCAACGAGCGACAATTTCTTCCGTCTCTATAAGATGGCCAAGCGTCCTCCGACGGCAGCCTGCGGGCCAGTCGCCGCATGAGCTACAGGTGCACGATTCTGGGATGTGGCTCATCCGGCGGCGTACCCCGCGTCGGCATGAATTGGGGCGCGTGCGATCCCGAAAATCCGAAGAACCGCAGGCTTCGCTGTTCCGCGCTCATCGAACGTAAGGGTTCAGGTGGCCAGACGGCCGTCCTGATCGATACCTCACCCGATTTTCGCGCTCAGATCCTGGCGACGCGTCTGACCGCGCTCGATGCCGTGCTCTATACGCACGATCACGCGGATCACACCCACGGCATTGACGATCTCCGCATGGTCGCGTTCGCAATGAAGCGGCGCGTCGACGTCTATTTCGATGCCGCGACAGCCGCGAGCCTCAAATCGCGATTTGGCTATTGCTTCGAGACGCCGGCGGGATCGCCGTATATGCCAATTCTCAACGGCCACGAGATTGACGGCATCAAGCCGGTTTCCGTTCAAGGCAGCGGCGGCACGATCTCGGCGCAACCGATCCAGCAGTGGCATGGGGCCATGCCGTCGCTCGGATATCGGATCGGAAATCTCGCCTATTCGCCCGACATCAGCGATCTGCCGGAAGCCTCGATCCCGCTGCTCGAAGGCCTCGACGTGTGGATCGTCGACGCTTTGCGCTATACGCCCCACGAAAGCCATTTCAGCGTCAAGCAGGCGCTCGCCTGGGCGGAGAAATTGAAGCCGAAGCGCACGATCCTGACGCACATGACGAGCGAGATCGACTACCAAAAGCTCGCGAGCGACCTGCCCAGCGGCGTCGAGCCAGCCTATGACGGTATGGTCGTTACGTTTTCTTGATCCGGTAAATGGCTGCCGTAACGACTTCGCCTAGGCGGCTTTCACTTCCACAGGCCGAAGTCCTCCCACTGGTCTTCCGGGATTTCGGCACCAATCTTAAAATCGAAGGTTTTGGCTTTCATCTGATCGTCTGTGACGGTGCACTTGTACTGCAGTGCATACCAGCGGTGTTTGGCGCGGACCGCTGCCCCATTCGCGGTGACAACATTATCTTTGAAGGTCGCCTGATTTCTGCTGCTGGTCTTTAGGCGATCGATGCCTTTCAGATGCGTACCTTTCCGGATCGCTTCGAGTCCGCGCAAGCTGCAGGCTTGATGTGCGCGTTCCTCCGGTTCGAGCTTTTGCAGCACGCGATCCATCGAAGCGTCGGCAAATGCCGTATGCGATCCTGCGATCGCTGCTCCAACGATGAACAACTTTAGATAAAGACTTCCCGCTCCACGCATTTCCTGGTGATTTCCCCCGTCCCGTGCAATCGCAAGCATGTGCTGCGCGCCGTCCCCCGACGGCGGCCCCAAAACGCGCGAAGATGTGTCGGGATTGAGGCAGAAAGCTGCAACGGGCGCAGATGCTGCATCGCAGGCATGAGATGAGCTGTTAGCTAGGCTTCGCTGCGGTGTGCTCTCGGTACGCGTCGAACGGTCTAAACATCGGCGTCGACAACGTTGGCGTCGAAGGCAACTCCGGGCCGATGCGAAGTGCGCCAGTCGCGGAAATTGATGACATCGCCGTTTCGCGTGCAATGCGGTGATGCGAGCTCGAGGAAAAGCGGAACGACCTCTTCAGGCGCAGGAAGGCTCGCAGGATCTTCGCCGGGAAAGGCCTTGGCGCGCATGTTGGTTCGCGTCGCGCCAGGATTGATCAGGTTCGCTCGTACAGGCGTATTCGTCAGCTCCGCTGCCCACGTCTTCACCAGCGCTTCCAAACCCGCCTTGGAGGCGGCGTAGGCGCCCCAGTAAGCGTATTTGCCGCTTGCGGCTCCCGACGTCACGAAGATTGCCCGTCCGGCGTCCGAACGCTTCAGCAGTGGATCGAGCGTGCGGATAAGCCGCCAGTTGGCGTTGAGATTAATATCGATCGTGGCCAGGTATCCGTCTTCAGTCGTGTGGCCGAGCGGAGATAGCGGTCCAAGAATACCGGCATTGGCGACGAGAATGTCGAGATGCTGCCAGCGCTGATAGAGCGTCGGCCCGAGCTGATCGACGCGATCCCCCTTGGTGAGATCGAGCTGCAGCAGGGTCGCTGCGCCGCCTGCAGCCCGAATGTCGTCGTCCAGCGATTCAAGCGCCCCGAGCGAGCGGGCGGTTATGACGACGTGAGCGCCTGCCGTGGCAAGGCCCAGCGCAACCGCTCGCCCAATGCCGCGTGATGCGCCAGTGACAAGTGCAATGCGTCCTTTGAGCGGCGCATCATCGAAGTTTTGCGTCATACGAGGTACTCAAGCTGCGGGTTGGAGCAGCCGCGCTTGTTAGCCGACCTCGGCCAGAAGCGAAAGCTGGCGCGGAATGGATCCGTCGTGATCGGTGAGGTTGGTCGGGTAGTCACCGGTGAAGCAATGATCGGTGAATTGCGGCGAACGGTCATCGCGGTGCTCGAGCCCGATGGCGCGGTAAATGCCGTTGACGGAAAGGAATGCCAGGCTGTCGGCTCCCATGAACGCTCGCATTTCTTCGAGCGACATGTTCGCCGCGAGCAGGTCCTTTTTGCTCGGCGTGTCGATACCATAGTAATCGGGATGCGTGATCGGCGGTGATGATATGCGCATGTGCACTTCGCGTGCTCCGGCGTCGCGAATGAGCTGCACGATCTTTTTCGATGTCGTCCCACGCACCACGCTGTCGTCGATCAGAACGACGCTGTTGCCGCGAATGACGCCCGAGTTGGCGGAATGCTTGAGCTTGACGCCGAGCTGGCGGATGCGCTGTTCCGGCTCGATGAAGGTGCGACCGACATAGTGGTTGCGGATGATGCCAAGCTCGAACGGAGTGTTGCTCTGCTGGCTGAAACCGATCGCAGCGGGAACGCCGGAGTCAGGGATCGGCACGACGACACTGGCATTGACCGGCGCTTCGCGTGCCAGCTCGATGCCCATGCGCTTGCGGATATCATAGACAGTTTGCCCGCCTACGATGGAATCGGGGCGGGCAAAATAAATGTATTCGAAGATGCAGGGACGCGCCGGGCGCATCGGAAAGGGCCTATGGCTTTCGAGGCCTTCATCCGTGATGACGACCACCTCGCCGTTCTCGACTTCGCGCAGGAACTCGGCGCCGACCATATCGAGCGCGCAGGTCTCCGAAGCGAGGACATAGGATTTGCCCAGCCGGCCGATGACCAGCGGACGTATGCCGACCGGGTCGCGCGCACCGATCATCATGTCGTTGGTCAGGCAGACGAGCGCATACGAGCCTTCGATTTGCCGGATCGCGTCGACGAAGCGCTCGACGATACGGCGTTTCTTGGAACGCGACAGAAGATGCAGGATGACTTCGGTATCGGATGTCGACTGGCAGATGGCGCCCGATGAGATGAGTTCGCGGCGGAGCGTCAGAGCGTTGGTCAGATTGCCGTTGTGGGCGACGGCGAAGCCGCCGGTGTCGATATCGCAGAAGAGAGGTTGGACGTTGCGGATGAGGGGATCGCCGGTGGTCGAGTAGCGATCATGTCCGATGGCCATACGGCCCTTGAGGCGAGCGAGAACGTCAGGTTTCGAGAAGTTGTCGCCGACGAGTCCCATGCGGCGTTCGGAATGGAAGTTGCGGCCGTCGTAGGAGCAGATACCGGATGCTTCCTGGCCGCGGTGCTGAAGTGCGTGCAGACCCAGCGCCGTCATGGCTGCAGCGTCCGGGTGATCGAATATGCCGAAGACGCCGCACTCCTCACGGAGCCGGTCGTCTCCATATCGGGTAAACGTCAAACCGTCGACAGTCACGCCGCCCTGCTGTGCCATACGGCACCTCCCGCGTTTGAGCTGCTCAATGCCCGATTACGCCGGGTCTTCTAAACCGAACGCGCCTTGGCCGCTCGACGCCCGCCGCGTCACGCGAGCGTCATATAGTACCGCTTGCCCTTGATGACCAGCGCGACGGAACGCCCTTTTTGGTCAAGAAAACCTTGCTGGCCGCCTGGCTGCTCGGTGCTGGGCGGCGGGTTCGTCGAAGGCTGGGGAATGACTTGCAAAAGGACGGACCGGATCGCTTCGCCTGTCGACTTCACATAATCGCGAAAGTAGGCGTCGCGGACGAGAGGATGCTGTTTGTCCTTATCTGGCGAGATGAACGCCTCGTAGGCCATGTAGGGAATGACGAAGAGGAGGAACCCCCGAAGTACGCCGAAGATGAAACCGAGGATGCGGTCGATCATCCCGACCTGGCTGTCGAGAATGGCGTCCGAAATGCGCGCAGTGATAAGATGAACGATAATGAGGACGACCAGCGCCACCACCACCGCCACCGCGACGGTCGCGATTTGCGGCGGCAGGCTTGTCTGGGCGGCGATTTCCGCCGTCATGTCCTTCTTTGTCGCGAAAATCCAATATCCGACCGCTGCCGCCGCGATCCAGGACAGGATCGAAAGCAGCTCCCGCGCAAAGCCGCGGTACATGGCAAGAAGCCCCGAAATGAACGCGACCGCGATCAATGCGAGGTCCAAATAGGTCAACGGACCGACCATGGCCGAAATCCCTCTATGAGTCAGCTCCCCCGGGGGCCGAGATTCGCCTGCACGTTCAGTTGCATGGCGCTGCTGTCGCTGCAAGTGACTTGAGGTGTGCGACGCGGGATAGCGACAACTTCAGGCCCGCGTTGTCGACATCGCCGCTTTCGGGCAGAACCGCCTGTAGAAACCCGAGCTTAGAGGCTTCTTTCAGGCGCGCCGTCATCATGGCTGCGGCCCTGACGGCTCCGGACAGGGAAACCTCCCCAAAAAACACGGCGTCGTGCGGCAGCGGCACGCCCGTCATAGCCGAGAGCAGAGCCGCGGCTGCCGCGAGGTCGGCCGCGGGCTCGGCAATTTTTAGGCCGCCCGCAACATTGAGATATACATCGTGACCGGCGAACGAGACGCCGCAGCGGGCATCCAGAACGGCGAGAAGCATGGCCAGCCGGTTGCTGTCCCAGCCGACGACGGCCCTGCGCGGCGTTCCGAGTCCCGACGGCGCGACGAGCGCCTGGATTTCGACGAGCAGGGGCCGCGTTCCCTCGATCCCGGCGAAGACGGCGGCGCCTGGGCTTTGGTTGTCACGGTCGCCGAGGAAGAGCTCGGACGGGTTGGCGACCTCTTTCAGGCCGCCCGTAACCATCTCGAACACACCGATTTCATCGCTCGGCCCGAAGCGGTTCTTGACGGCCCGCAGAATGCGGTAGGGGAGGCCGCGGTCACCTTCGAAATACAACACTGTGTCGACCATGTGCTCGATCACCTTGGGGCCGGCGATCTGGCCGTCCTTGGTGACGTGGCCGACAAGGAGAAGGGCCGAGCCCGCCATCTTCGCATAGCGGATCAGAGCCAGCGCCGCGGCGCGAACCTGACTGACTGTACCGGGCGCCGCATCGAGCGTATCGGCCCACAGCGTCTGGATGGAGTCGATAATGACGAGATCCGGCGGGCGGTCGTCGCCAAGGGTCGCCAGGATGTTCGCGAGATTGGTTTCTGAGGCGAGGCCGACCTGTGCGTCCGCGAGCCCGAGCCGCCCGGCGCGGAGACGAACCTGCGCAATGGCTTCTTCACCCGAAAAATAGATCGAGCGTCCGCCACGTCGCGCAAGGTGAGCGGCGACCTGCAGCAGCAGCGTTGATTTCCCGATGCCCGGCTCGCCCCCGATCAGGATGGCGGAGCCCGGCACGACTCCGCCGCCGGTCACGCGGTCGAGTTCCATGATGCCGGTCGAAAAGCGTGGCGCTTCCTCGGCTGACCCGACCAGCGTTTCGAGCTTGATGATGCGGCCCTTCGACTGTCGTGTGATGCCGGACCCCGGAGGAGGGCCTGCGTCGGTTTCTTCGACGAGCGTGTTCCACTCCCCGCATGCGCCGCACTTTCCCGCCCACCGCGCAGCAGTCGCGCCGCAAGCCTGGCAGACGTAGAGCGATTTCGCTGCCTTCGCCATCAAGCCGCGTCCTCGACGTAGAGCCGTGTGAAGCGCTGCCCGAGGCGCGTCAGGATTTCATAGCCGATCGTACCCGCCGAGAAGCCAGCTTCCTCGATCGTCACGCCGTCACCGATCAGCGTCGCAAACTCGCCCGGCACCGCCGCGCCTTCCGGAAGATCGGTAACATCGACCGTTATGAGATCCATCGACACGCGACCGACGAGGGGCGCCAGATGGCCCGCGATCATGACGTGTCCGCCCGGCCGTCCATCGGGCGCGCTTGCTGATCTCGGCACGCCGTCGGCATAGCCCGCTGCGATCGTCGCGACGCGGCTCGGACGTTTGGCGCGCCATGTTGCCGAATAGCCGACGGTCTCTCCCGGCGCGACATCCGCGACGGCGAGAATGCGCGCCGCAACTCGCACAGCCGGTTTGACCGGCGCTGGGGCGAGCTGCGAGGCTTGTCCGCCGTAGATTGCGTAACCGGGTCGAACGAGATCGAAATGATAGGCTGGCCCAAGCATCAAGCCGTCGGACGCCGCGAGACTTCGCGGCACACCGGGAAAGAGCGCGGAAAGCGTTTCGAACGCCAGCAGCTGCTCGCGATTTTTCGGATCGCGCGGGTTATCTGCGGACGCCAGATGGCTCATCACGAGTTCGAGACGGATGCCGGCCAAGGAACTCGCGTCGGCGGCCAAGCGACGGACATCCCGTACCGGCAGTCCGAGCCGATGCAGTCCCGTGTCGATGTGGAGCGCAGCGGGCAACTCTTCTCCGCGCGCCCGACAAAGGGCGGACCAGGCGGCAACATCGTCGAGCGTTGAGAGGACGGGCTTGACGCCTCGATGCGCGAAGGCGGCTGCGGCGCCACTCACCAGGCCGTCGAGCGCATAGATCTGAGCGTTCGGCGCAAGCTTCCTCGCGATCTCCGCCTCATCCGGCGTTGCGATGAAAAAGGTTGTGCACCCTGCGTGCTTCAGCGCCGCGATCACACGCTCGGCGCCGAGACCGTAGGCATCGGCTTTGACGACAGCAGCGCACTGCGCGGGCGCTACCTTCGCCGCCAACGCTCTCCAGTTCGCGGCGATCTGCGCGAGATCAATGGTGATCGTGCCGGTGGCGCTCGCGAGGGAGCCCGACATGCGCGCGTTCACCGTCATCCGTTCCTTCCAGGTTTGAACGTGATCAATGTGGAGGCAACATATAATCCCGCGCCAGATTGCCGAAACGCGTGAATTGCCCTTCGAACGACAATTCGACCGTGCCGACAGGACCGTGACGCTGCTTTCCGATGATGACTTCGGCCTTCCCCGAGACCTGGCTCATCTTGGTCATCCAATCGGCAAATTCGGGCGTTCCTTCGGCAGGCTTTAGACGCTCGACGTAATATTCCTCACGGAACACGAACATCACGACGTCGGCGTCCTGCTCGATTGAGCCCGATTCACGAAGGTCGGAAAGCTGTGGGCGCTTGTCTTCGCGTTGCTCGACCTGACGCGAGAGCTGCGACAGCGCGATAATCGGTACTGCCAGTTCCTTGGCGAGCGCCTTGAGGCCCGTGGTGATCTCCGTGATCTCCTGCACGCGATTGTCGCTGCGTGCTTTCGAGCCCGCGAGCAGCTGCAGGTAGTCGACGACGAGCAGATCGAGACCGTGCTGCCGCTTGAGCTTGCGCGCCCGAGCTGAAAGCTGCGCGATCGTGATGCCGCCAGTCTGATCGATATAAAGCGGAATGCGCGACATCTCGTTGGCGACGTCGGCAAGTTTACGGAACTCGTTTTCGTCGATCATGCCGCGCCGGATTTTCTCGGAGCTGATTTCCGCTTGTTCCGCGAGAATACGCGTCGCGAGCTGTTCCGACGACATTTCGAGCGAGAAGAAACCGACGATGCCGCCGTCCATCGTCTCCGCCGTTCCATCGGCGCGCTGTCCGGCGCGGTAAGCTTTCGCGACGTTGTAGGCGATGTTCGTTGCGAGCGCCGTCTTACCCATCGATGGGCGGCCCGCGAGAATGATGAGATCGGAGCGCTGCAGACCGCCGAGCTTGTTATCCAAATCGGAAAGACCGGTTGATGCGCCCGAAAGATGGCCCGAGCGCTGGAAGGCGCTGTTCGCCATTTCGATCGCGGTCGTTAGCGCCGACTTGAAGGTCTCGAATCCTTTGCCGTACTTGTTCTGCTCGGCGAGCGAGTAGAGGCGACCCTCGGCTTCTTCGATTTGGGTGCGTGGCGCGTTGTCGACGGCGGCGTCGTAGGCCGTGTTGACCATGTCCTCGCCGATGAGGATCAGCGAGCGGCGCGTCGCGAGGTCGTAGATCGTGCGGCCATATTCCGCCGCGTTGATGATCGTCGTCGCGTTGGCAGCAAGGCGACCGAGGTATTGCGGCACCGTCATTGTCGCGTCAATCGGCTCGACGTTCTCGAAGAACGTCTTGACCGTTATCGGCGTTGCAGTCTTGCCCGCGTGAATGAGCGTTGCGAGCGTTTCGTAAATGCGCCCATGCAGCGGATCGAAGAAATGAGCGGGAGAAAGGAAGCCTGAGACGCGATCGAGAGCCTCGTTGTTGACGAGAATCGCGCCGAGAAGGGCCTGCTCGGCTTCAAGGTTATGCGGAGGCTGACGGAAAGTCAGCGGTTCATTTGCCGAGCCAGCCTGTTTGAGCTTCTCGGTTGCGAGGACTGCGGGATCTGCCATGCGCGGGACGCTAGCAGATTCCGCTTCAGAGACCTCAGGATACGGCCGCGCTCCGTGCAGCCGTCCCCGTTATTAACACCACGTGCCGGAAAGACTTGGCCGTTGCGAATCGGGCAACGGCCGCGCCTGTTGGTGCAACCTGAACCGAAGGGAATCAGGATTTTTCTGCTTCTTCCGATGCTTCCGCAGTGTGGCCTTCCTCGAACACGGCGTCGGGGTTGAACGTCTCGAGTTCCAGCGCTTCGTCCTTCAGAACGGCAACATTTTCGCCACGAGCCTGCTTGTCTGCTTCGTCCTGCGAGCGCGCGATGTTGAGCGTGACGGTGCTTGCAACTTCCGGGTGAAGCTGAACTTTGGCCGGCGTCAAGCCGAGCGACTTGATCGGCTTGTCGAGAACGATCTGGTTGCGGTTGACCGTGAAGCCACCCGCGCTGATCGTCTCTGCGATGTCGCGCGTCGAGACCGAGCCGTAAAGCTGGCCGGTATCGCCGGCGGCGCGAATGATGATGAACGACTGCCCGTTGAGCTTCGCGGAAACGGCTTCGGCTTCGGCCTTGTGGGCGAGGTTTTCGGCTTCGAGCTGAGCGCGGCGGCCCTCGAACACCTTCTTGTTGTCTTCCGTTGCGCGCAGCGCCTTTTTCTGCGGCAGCAGGAAGTTGCGGGCGTAACCGTCCTTGACGTTGACGATGTCGCCCATCTGGCCGAGACGGCCGATGCGTTGAAGCAGGATGACTTGCATGGGTTTAGCTCCTTTTGGGTTCGTTTGTTCAGGTAAAATTCAAGCTGGAGGTTGAGGCGGCTTGCCGGTGGTGCGGTAGCCGAAGACGGTTTCGGCAAGTCCGACGAGGGCGAGCAGCAATCCGATATGAGGAACCAGGATAGCGCCGATGTAGAGCGCGCTCAGGATGAAAGTCCGCCACTGCGAGCCGCGCGTCAGCACGTGCACGAGGCCAAGGCCGACAAGCGCGAACGCGAGCGTGAACGGCGCTGCGACACCTGCCGCGAGCAGTCCGGTCAATCCCCCCGCGAATAACGTCAGGCCGATCGCAGCGAACAGTACGAGCGTTGCACCGGCCGGCATCTTGAACTGCGCGAGATCCGGCCACGGACGTACGAGACGTCCGGATGCCAGCGTGATCCGCGCCGCGAGCCAGAGATTGAGGAGCGTCGTCGCCATCGCCAGGAGGCCCAGCGCCCACGGTAGCGTCGAGAGAGTCGAGCGCGTGATCTGATCGATTTCAGTTTCGCCGATTTCAGGCGCGCCGGGAATTTGCGAGAGTTCGGATTTCACGAAGGCTTCGACAGCGCCGCGAAGCATCTTTGTCAGCGTATCGACGTCGCCGCCCATCAATATCAGCGCCAGCATCGCGAACACGCCCGCGAAAAGCGCCGCAACGACGATGACGCGTCCGATCGGATACCATTCGCGGTCGTCCTCCGGTCCGCGGCTCATCAGCGTGAAGCGCGTGCAGATGACCGCAGGAATGGCTGTGCTGATGGCGTAAACTTCGGCCGTCAGGGGATTGGCCATCAGCATGACGACAGTCGTCGCGGTGATGGCCGCGATCGCACCGGCGATGACGCCAAGTCCGAGACCTGCAAGATAAAGTGAAAGCGGAGTCAGCAGGAAAAGGACGACGCGGAGCATCATGGCTCCGGTCGTGGCCGACGCGAACACGACCGCGGAAATTACGCCGGCCGCAATGGCAAGAAGGAAAACTTTCGTCGGCATCGTCTGCTGTCCCGCCTTTCGAGCGGTTAGAGCCGGATCCGGTTTCCCGTCCCGACCCAACGGATTGAGGAGTTGCGAGCGAAGCGGATGTCCCACCTCGCTCGCAGGAAGCTTACTTGATCACGTAGGGGAGCAGGCCCAGGAAGCGGGCGCGCTTGATAGCGCGAGCCAGTTCACGCTGCTTTTTCGCCGAGACGGCCGTAATACGGCTCGGCACGATCTTGCCGCGTTCGGAAATGTAGCGGCCGAGCGTACGCACGTCCTTGTAGTCGATCTTGGGAGCGCCTTGCCCGGAGAACGGGCAGGTCTTGCGACGGCGCTGGAACGGACGGCGGGCGCCGCCGCCGCTGGAAGCGATTTCAGCCATGGATTAGCCCTCCGAGCCGGGATTGGAATCGCGCGGCGGACGAGGAGCCCTCGGCGCCTCTCCGTCACGGGGGGGACGCGGACCGCGATCACCCTCTCTTGGCGGACGCGAACGGAACGTCGAGCCACCTTCGCGACCACCGAATCCGCCGCGATCACCGCGCGGCGGGCCGCCACGGCCACCGCCGAAGCCGCGATCACCGCGCTCTTCGCGATCCTGCTTGCGCATCTGGACGCTCGGCTCGGTTTCGAGCTCGTCGACGCGAATGGTCAAGAAGCGAATGACGTCGCCATTGATGCCCATACGCCGTTCCATCTCGGTCACCGCCGCGGGCGCTGCTTCGATGTTGAAGAAGGCGTAGTGAGCTTTGCGATTTTTCTTGATCTTGAAGGCGAGGTTCTTCAGTCCCCAATATTCCTGCTTGGTGACTTTGCCCTGGCCTTCCTCGATGACGCCCTGAAATTCCTTCATCAGGGCCTCGACTTGAGCTTGGGTCACGTCCTGGCGTGCCAGGAACGTATGCTCATAAAGTGGCATACGATGGCCTTTCGGTTCGAGTTGTCACGTCTCTCGACGCGGGTCGCATTCCCTCCGGCGCAAAGCCCCAATCAGGCCCGAGAAAGGCCGATCTGGTACCCATTAGGAGAAGACACTGGGGGACGGCGTCGGAAAACGCCTCTCGGTTGCAGTGCGTAGGCAATGCAACCCGAGCCCCCGATCAGCCTCCAACCGGAGCGGGAAAGCGCGCTTATACAGGATTTGGCCATTCCGGCAAGAGTCCCGGCGAGCCGCAGCGCTCACGCTTCCATGTCGGGTCGCCGCACCCCCGCAATTTCTTGGTCGACAACCGCAAGCATATCGCCTCCGCGCCAGGGAATCATGGCCTAACGGGGCCCGCAGGACGCCTCACCCGGCGCGTCTAGGGAGAAATGATCATGAAATTTGCAGCCTATACCGAGGAAACCATTTGGGCGATCGAGGACACCGAAGAGGCCGCTCGCTCCGAAGGCGAGGCGACGATGCACGAAATGGGCGCCTCGGCTGACGCAGCAGCGCTCAAGGTGGCGCCGATCGACGATGAACTCGTCGAAGCTCTCGCTCACGCGGAGACCACAGGCGAAGACGTTCTCTTCGACCTGATCGACGGCGAACTCTGCGAGGTTGAGACGGTCGAGGGCTGAAGCGCTTTCCGGAAACCATCCGGCATCGACTTTGATAACCCCCGGATCTTCAGCCGCCGCCAAGTGGTAGGGGCAGAAGGTGGGATTCCTTGTCGCCGATGTTTCCGCGACGGCTGATTGAACCGGCAGTATTCCGGCGCCGCCCGATGAAACGAGGGCCGGCGCCGTTTTGCCGTTCGCTCCCGACGGCGTTCGGAGCCTGCGCCAGTTCATACGTTTCCAGGTGAACGCAGGTCGCTCGTTACAATGAGCTTGGTCGCGGCAGACCGCCTCCCAGCCTTGACAGGGGCCGGAGGGGAGTGGACTAAGGCCGCCGCATTCGCTGCAAAATGGTCAGGCAGCGGCAAACGAGCGGAGAGACATAGAGATCTATGGCACGCGCATTCGTCTTCCCCGGACAGGGCAGCCAGGACGTCGGTATGGGCAAGGCGCTTGCCGAAGCCTTTCCGTCGGCAAGAGCCGTATTCGAAGAGGTCGATGAGGCGCTAGGGCAGAAACTCTCCACGATCATGTGGGAAGGCCCCAAGGAAACCCTCACGCTGACCGAAAATGCCCAACCGGCCTTGATGGCCGTATCGATGGCGGTCATGCGGGTGCTCGAAAAGGAAAAGGGCTTTTCGCTCGCCGATAAGGTCAAATTCGTCGCCGGCCACTCGCTTGGCGAATATTCCGCGCTTGCCGCGGCCGGCGCGTTCTCGCTCGCTGATGCCGCGCGTCTCCTGAAGCTGCGCGGCCAAGCAATGCAGAAAGCCGTGCCCGTCGGCATCGGTGCAATGGCGGCGCTCCTCGGCGTCGGCGTCGAAGCCGCTGAAAAAGTCGCTGCCGAAGCCGCCCAAGGAGATGTTTGTCAGGTTGCGAATGACAACGATCCGACGCAAATCGTGCTGTCCGGCCACAAGACGGCAATCGATCGCGTCGCTGAGATCGGAAAGAAATACGGCGTGCGCCGCGCTGTTCCGCTGCCGGTTTCTGCACCTTTCCACTGCGCACTGATGCAGCCCGCAGCCGATGCCATGGCCGAAGCCCTGTCGAAGGTGGCCGTCAACAAGCCTTGCGTTCCTGTGATCGCGAATGTGCTGGCAGCGCCGATTTCCGATCCCGATGAGATCAAACGCCGTCTCGTAGAGCAGGTGACAGGAACCGTGCGCTGGCGCGAATGCGTCGCCGCAATGGCTGAAAACGGCGTAACGGATTTTTACGAAATCGGCGCCGGAAAAGTCCTCGCTGGTCTCGTGAAACGGACTGCCGCTACGGCGAATGCCGCGAGCCTCGGCACGCCGGCCGACATCGACGCGGCTCTTGCCGCACTCAATGCTTGAAGGAGAGTTCATGTTCGATCTGACTGGTAAGACGGCGCTTGTCACGGGCGCCACCGGTGGTCTCGGCGCCGAGATTGCACGCGTCTTTCATAAAGCCGGCGCAACCGTTGCCATCTCGGGACGCAAAGTCGAAGCACTCGACACGCTCGCCAAGGAACTGGGCGAGCGCGTGCATGTTCTCCCTTGCGACCTCGCCGATCGCGCGAGCGTTTCGAAACTGATCGACGAAGCCGTGAAGGCTCTTGGCGGGCGCCTCGACATCCTTGTCAACAACGCAGGGCTGACCAGGGACAACTTGTTCATGGTCATGAAGGACGACCAGTGGGACGACGTTATCGCCGTCAATCTGACGTCGACGTTCATGCTGTGCCGGGCCGCATCCCGCCATATGATGCGCTCGAAAACGGGTTATGGCCGCATCATAAACATCGCCTCGGTGTCGGGCGTGTTCGGCAACCCCGGCCAAGGCAATTATGCGGCATCGAAAGCCGGCATGATTGGCATGACGAAATCGCTGGCGCGCGAAGTCGCGTCTCGCGGCATCACGGCGAACTGCATCGCGCCGGGCTTCATAAAAACAGCGATGACAGACGTTTTGACGGATAAGCAGAAAGGCGAGATCGCGCAAATCATCCCGGCGCAGCGCTTCGGCGAGCCGTTGGATGTTGCCGCCGGATGCCTTTATTTGGCCTCCAACGAGGGTGGCTACATCACCGGCCAGACGCTGCACATCAACGGCGGCATGGCGATGGTGTGAAGAAGAAAGATGGCGATGGTAAATGTCGGCAATCCTTCAATTTCTTTCGCTTTTGCTCATGCACGACAAGAGCTTCCTTGGCTGCGTCACCGTGTGCTTTGCAAGGCTGAGGAAGTGTGTTAACGACACCACGGTTTTGAGGCGTGGAAAGCACGCCGTCGGGACGGCGCGAAGCTGGGGACAACCTAGCTTCGTGTTACGCGAGAACGGTGCCTCGGCGTAAGACTCACGCTACGGGGACCAAAGAAAAGACTTCTGAAAACGGGTGCGAGCCCCCTATCCGAACAGGCCGAATTTCCCTTAAGCTGAAAACAGGCATGCGGTTTCAAGCGGGTTCTGCAGAGCGAACGGAGCGGGCCGTTGAGGCGCGCCGAATAATAGAAAGACACGAGGATTGACGATGAGCGATGTTGCAGAGCGCGTGAAGAAAATTGTCGTAGAGCATCTTGGCGTCGAGGCCGATAAGGTCACGGATAACGCCAGCTTCATCGATGACCTTGGCGCGGATAGCTTGGATACTGTTGAGCTCGTGATGGCATTCGAAGAAGAATTCGGATGTGAAATTCCCGATGATGCCGCCGAGCACATCCTCACTGTCGGCGATGCCGTAAAGTTCCTTGAAAAGAACGCTAGCGCGGCCTGAGGGCCCTCGTTCATCCGCAGTTTTGAGGCGCAGCGACTTGCGCCAATCGGATTGGATCTGAAGGGGGCCGGGATAACCGGCCCCCTTCATGTGCCGAGTGCGACCGCTATTCAGTGCCAACCGCCAAACAAGAAGACGCCATGCGCCGAGTTGTCATCACAGGATTGGGTATCGTGTCCCCCGTTGGCTGCGGGGTCGAAGCAGCCTGGAAAAATCTGCTGGCAGGGCAGAGCGGAGCGCGGCGCGTCGAGGAATTCGAAGTCTCTGACATCAGCTGCCAGATCGCCAATTTCGTACCGCGCGGTGCGACCGCAGAAGGCAAGTTCAATCCTGATGATTGGATGGAGCCAAAAGAGCAGCGGAAGGTCGACGACTTCATCATTTATGCGGTTGCGGCTGCAGACCAGGCCATTCAAGACTCTGGCCTGAAATTCGACAGCGCCGAAGCGCAAGAGCGCGCTGGCGTCCTGATCGGTTCCGGCATCGGCGGTCTCTCCGGCATCGCCGATACGTCGCTGCTGCTCAAGGAAAAAGGACCGCGCCGCGTCTCGCCGTTCTTCATTCCCGGGCGGCTGATCAATCTCGCGGGCGGCTACGTCTCGATCAAGCACAACCTCCGCGGCCCGAACAACGCCGTAGTCACCGCCTGCGCAACCGGCACGCATGCGATCGGCGATGCTGCGCGCATCATTGCGCTCGACGATGCTGATGTGATGGTCGCGGGCGGAACTGAGAGCCCGATTTGCAGAATCTCGATGGCGGGCTTTGCCGCGTGTCGCGCGCTCTCGACCGGCTTCAACGACACGCCGACGAAAGCTTCGCGCCCTTACGACAAAGATCGCGACGGGTTCGTGATGGGCGAGGGCGCCGGCGTCGTCGTGCTTGAAAGCTATGAGCACGCCAAGGCGCGCGGAGCGACGATCTATGCCGAGGTGATCGGCTACGGCATGTCGGCAGACGCGTTCCACATCACGGCGCCCGCCGAAGACGGTGACGGCGCCTACCGCTGCATGAAGATGGCGCTCGCTCGCGCGTCCGTGTCACCGAGCGAGATCGACTATGTCAACGCTCACGGCACATCGACGCCGATGGGCGATGAGATCGAACTCAAGGCCGTCGAACGATTGTTCGGCAACACGGCTGGCAAGCTCGCCATGTCGTCGACGAAGTCCGCAATCGGTCATCTCCTCGGAGCGGCGGGCGCGGTCGAAGCGATTTTCTCGACGCTTGCCATCCGCGATAACATCGTCCCTCCGACGCTCAACCTCGATGCGCCGTCGGTGGAGACGGCAATTGATCTCGTGCCGTACACGCCGAAAAAGCGTGACATCAATGTCGCGCTTTCGAACTCGTTCGGCTTTGGCGGCACCAATGCATGCCTTGTTCTGCGCAGGGCTGCCTAAACACCGTCAAAATTCGCCGTTTCGCCACATTTTACGGTGAGCGTCCGCCTGGGGTGGGCTGATGAAGCGGTGTGGTTGGGTTATTCTCAATCGCTCGGCGCCGCTTCTTCAAGGGACAATGCTCGCAGTACTATGAGTCAACACAGACGACGCCCGGACGGGGGCAAGACTGCCCGCACCGCCGGAGCACGAAGTCCGGCCGAACGCCTTGAACCCGGCCGTGCGCCAAGACGGCCGCGTGGCCTTGACGCGCGCGAACCGTCGCGCGCTGTTTCCGGCATCGTGCGCGTGATCAGCGGTGTACTGACCGTCTCCCTGATCTTCATGCTGCTTGTCGGCGGCATGTCGTTCGCCATCTACGATCAATACGAAAGCCCTGGCCCTCTCGACGCGCCGCGGGTCGTCGTCATTCCGAAAGGCGAGGGACGCATTGCCATTGCAGAACGGCTCGAGAAAGACGGCATCATCTCAAACAGATGGACGTTCGTCGGCGGCCATCTGCTGCAGAGTTTTATTGGGCACAAAAAGAACGGCGAGCTGAAAGCCGGCGAGTACGAGATCAAAGAACACGCGTCCATGCGTGACGTGATCGAGACGCTCTCCGAAGGTAAGTCAATTCTGTATAAGACGACGTTGCCCGAAGGTCTGACCAGCGAGCAGATTGTCGAGCGGTTGAAGGCCGAACCGAGCCTCAGTGGTGAAATCACGAGGGTTCCGCCGGAAGGGAGTCTCCTGCCGGACACGTACTATTTTTCGAAGGGGACGCCGCGCCAGGAAATTCTCGATCGCATGCAGGATAAAATGGAAAAGGCGCTCGCCGCGTTATGGGAGAGCCGCGATCCGGAACTGCCGGTCAAGTCGTCAGCGGAATTGGTCACTTTCGCGTCGATCGTCGAAAAGGAAACCGGCCGTGCAGATGAGCGCGATCGCGTTGCTGCCGTTTTTTATAACCGGCTGAAGAAGGGCATGCGATTGCAGTCCGATCCGACGATCGTCTACGGCATTGTCGGTGGGCAGGGCTCGCTTGGGCGCGGGATCACGAAGTTCGATATCGAAACAAAGTCGCCCTACAACACGTATCAGATCAACGGCCTACCGCCTGGGCCGATATGCAACCCTGGAAAATCCGCGCTCGAAGCCGCGTTGCATCCTGCGAAAACCAGCGATCTCTACTTCGTCGCCGATGGCACCGGCGGACATGCGTTCTCCGAAACGCTGAAGGAACACAACACGGCTGTCCAGAAATGGCGTGAGGTCGAGAAACAAAGGGCCAAGCAGGCCGACGATGCGGCCGACGCCAAAGAGGACGACAACAGCGCACCGGTTCCGCAGACCAAGTCGGATGCGCCCTCCAAGGACCAGGCACGCAAGGGAAAGTCCGTCCAGCAGGCGCGTAAGAACGCTAAGGCCTCCCAGAATCAGGCGCCTGCCAGCGGATCAGCGAGCGGCGACGGCGCTTCGGCGAACGCCGCGGCAGCGGATCAAGCGTCGGGGAGCGCAACGGAGACGGCCGACATCCCCCTTCCGGTTCGCAAGCCGAAAAAGCAGTAACCAAGAAAGACGGACGGTTTTGGCGGTTCGGGTTGGCGTATTTGGTCCGACCCGTTAAGTTGCGCGCCGCGTAAAAGTCCAAACGAGACCATTCTCGATGACAATTTCCAGTATGACCGGATTTGCCCGGGCCGATGGTTCAGCCGACGGCCTGAACTGGATCTGGGAAGCACGGAGCGTAAACGGACGCGGGCTCGACGTTCGCTTGCGCCTGCCTCCAGGCTACGAGGCGCTCGAAATTCCGGCGCGCGATGCCGTTGCTAAACGGTTCGCGAGGGGTAACGTTTCCTTGTCTCTCTCGATCGAGAAGCAGCAGGCGAACGGCGCCATTCGTCTGAACGAGCAGGTGCTCGCGGACGTCATCAAGGCCGCCGATCGCGTGTCGGCGCTGAGTGGAGCAGCCAAGCCCGATGCGGCGCAGCTCCTCATGATCAAGGGCGTGCTCGAGACGTCCGATCAGACGCAGGAAGATGCGGCTGCCCGCGCGGCACGCGAAAAGACGATCGCGCAAAGCCTCGAGGCCGCGCTCGAAAAACTTGGCGAGGCCCGCCGCGCAGAAGGTGCGCGCCTCGGCGACATCATCAGGGAACAGATTGCTCAGATCGACCAGCTTGCGGCGAGCGTTCGAGCTTCCCCGTCGCGCGCACCGGAAGCAATCATGGGCCGCCTGAAAGACGCGATCGGCCGTCTCGTGGATGCGACGGCCGCGCTGGACGACGACCGCCTTCACCAGGAAGCCGTGCTGATCGCGACTCGCGCCGACGTCGAAGAGGAACTGCAGCGCCTGTCGGCTCACGTCGCGGCCGCTCGCGATATTCTGGTCGAACGCGGAGCCGTCGGACGGAAGCTCGATTTTCTCGCCCAGGAATTCAACCGCGAGGCCAACACACTGTGCTCGAAGGCGAACGCCGTCGACATCACGCGGCTTGGCCTGCAACTCAAGACGGTCATCGATCAATTTCGCGAACAGGTTCAGAACGTCGAATAGAATGTCAGGCGAAACACCCAAAAATCCGGAGAACATCGCGGTGGCCGAGCCCCACATCGCGCGGCGCGGCCTTCTCTACGTCATCTCGTCGCCTTCGGGCGCCGGCAAGACGACGCTCGCCCGCCGGCTGCTTGCTGCCGACAGCAGCATCGAGATGTCCGTGTCTGTCACGACGCGCGCGCCACGTCCGGGCGAACGCGACGGTATCGATTATCATTTCGTCGATCGCGATAAGTTCGAGATGATGAAGTCGCGCGGCGAACTGCTCGAATGGGCGCGCGTCTTCGACAATCATTACGGCACGCCACGCGCTTTGGTCGAAGATACGATACACGCTGGAAAAGACGTTCTCTTCGATATCGACTGGCAGGGCGCGCAGCAGCTTTCGGAAAAAATGCCGAACGACATCGTTCGCGTTTTCGTGCTGCCGCCATCCGGCAATGTATTGGAGGACCGCCTGAAGTCGCGTGCGCAAGATTCTGCTGAAACGGTCGCACGACGCATGGCGGCAGCGTCTTCGGAAATCAGCCATTGGCCGGAATACGATTACGTGATCGTCAATACCGAGTTGGAGCGAAGCGTCGCCGCTGCGCACGCCATCCTGACGGCCGAGCGATTGAAGCGTGCGCGGCTTCTCGGGCTCTCCGACTTCGTGCGTGATATGCAAGCGGTGCTCTAGGGCCGTTTCCAGTCGCCCCGGTCGAAGATCGAGGCGAGGCGCACGAACTCATCGACGGAAAGGTCTTCTGCGCGACGCTCGGGCGCGATTCCGGCTTCGCGCAAGAGGAGCTCGGCCATAGGCGTCAGCTGCTTCAGGCTTGAGCGCAGCATTTTCCGGCGCTGGCCGAACGCCGCGGCCGTGACACGGCCAAGCGTCGAGACTCGGCACGGCGGATCGGGCATAGGGACGGGTCGAAAATCGACGACAGCCGATGCAACTTTCGGCGGCGGCGTGAAAGCTTCAGGCGGCAGATTGATGACGATTTTTGCCTGCGTCCGCCACTGCGCGAGCACCGAAAGGCGTCCATAGGCCTTGGTGCGCGGCGAGGCAATGATGCGTTCGGCGACCTCCCGCTGGAACATCAGCACCATGCGGTCGAACCAAGGCGGCCAGGGCTCTGTCTCGAGCCACCCGACGAGGAGGAGCGAGGCGATGTTATAGGGCAGGTTGGCAGCGATCGTAACCGGATGCGCGCCTGCGACGAGCTTAGCCCAGTCGATCTCGAGCGCGTCGCCGGGATGAACCGTGAGCCGCCCAGGGTATCGGACGGCTATGTCGTCGAGCGCCGGCAAGCATCTGTCGTCGCGTTCAATCGCAATGACCTGCTTGGCGCCCTCCATCAGCAGCGCGCGCGTCAGACCGCCGGGTCCTGGGCCGATCTCGACAATGGTGCTTTTGGACAGATCGCCTGCGGCGCGCGCGATCTTGCGTGTCAGATTAAGGTCGAGAAGAAAATTCTGCCCGAGCGATTTTTTCGCTGCCAGTCCGTGACGCTCAATCACATCGCGGAGAGGCGGAAGGCCGTCCGAAGCCGCCATGGGTCTCACGATACGTTCGCGCGCGCTCGGCGAGCGCTCATGTCTGCGGCGAGCTTCAGCGCCGCGATGAGGCTCGCAGGCGATGCGATGCCCTTGCCGGCGATGCCGAATGCCGTTCCGTGATCGGGCGACGTTCTGACGAACGGCAATCCGAGCGTAGCGTTCACCCCTGAATCAAACGCCAGCGTCTTGATCGGGATCAGGGCTTGATCGTGATACATGGCGATCGCCGCGTCATACGTCTCGCGCGCCGCGGCATGGAATAGGGTGTCGGCGGAGTGGGGGCCTGTCGCGTTGATGCCTTCCGATTTCAGCGCCGCGATCGCGGGCGCAATGATGTCGAGATCTTCACTGCCGAGTGCGCCGTCTTCGCCCGCATGAGGATTGAGGCCCGTCACGACGAGGCGAGGTTTCGCAATCGCAAAATCACGCTTCAATGCCGTCACCACGATGCGTGCGGTCTCGACGATCGTTTCCGTTGTCAGCAGTGAAGGCACGGATTTCAACGGTACGTGGATCGTCACGGGTACGACCCGGAGCTCAGGGGAGGCGAGCATCATGACAGGATGGGCAGGCTCCATCGGCCAGAATTCCTTGGCCAATGCGCCCAGATATTCCGTGTGGCCGGCATATTGGAACCCGGCATCATAGAGAACGGATTTCGCAATCGGGTTTGTAACCACCGCGGACGCTTGTCCTGCGGCAACCGCTTCGACAGCCCGCTTGATCGCGAGAATGACGGACGG
>DASZVX010000016.1:0-5472 GCA_035547255.1 Hyphomicrobium sp. | reverse complement strand
AGCGGTTGGTTGCGTCTGATGAGCTCGCGCGTCACGCTTGGAGAGACCGATGACGCAAAAACGGCGTTGACGAAAGCTCTCCAAGCCTTCTCCGGCGATGCTGCCGCCAAGGTCCGCCTCGTGTCGGCCGCGCGCGAACTTGGCATCAAAACGGATTAACGGCGCGGTCTTGCCGACCGTTTTAAGCCGAACCGCGAAGTACGTCGTAAAACGCGTTCTCGTTATTGACCATGCGAAGCTTCTCTGCGACGTCGCGATTACGCAGTCGGCGTGAAACCGCGGCAAGGGCATTCAGATGCGTCTTCTCTGCTCCAGCCGGTGTCAAAAGCAGAAAAGCCAAGTCGACCGGTTTGCTATCAATCGCTTCGAACTCGACCGGTGGCTTAAGTCTCGCGACAAGGCCGAACGTTTGCTTGAGATCAGCATAAGCTGCGTGGGGAAGGGCAATGCCGTCGCCCATTCCGGTGGAGCCGAGACTTTCTCGTTTGTTGAGTTCGGCGAAGATCGTCTCGGCAGGAAGCCCGGTCGCTGCAGATGCCCGTTCCGACAACGTGCGAAGGAGCGCTAATTTCGTCGGCACGCGCACGTCCAGCATGACGGCGCGCGGCGAAAGAAAGTCAATAATGCAGGATGCCATGAGAAATCCTCGGCGCACGCGCCACCGTCAATCGGGAGCGCGGAGGCGGTAGCCAACGCCTGTTTCGGTCAGAATATATTCCGGGCTGTTCGGACGCGGTTCGATTTTCTGCCGAAGCTGCGCGACGTAAACGCGGACGTATTGGGAATCGGCAGAGGGATCCCAAAGCTCTCGCAACAGGAAATTGTGCGTCAGTACTTTGCCCGCATGCTGAACAAAGAGACGTAGCAGGTCGTATTCCTTCGGCGATAGCTTGATCTCTCGTTCGCCAACCTTGACGATGCGGCGCACGAGATCGACCGATAGATCGCCGACATGGAAAATGGGCCGCTCGCCCTGAATCTGTAGCCGATGGCGAAGTGCGGCTCGCATTCTGGCGAGAAGCTCGTTGATGCCAAATGGCTTCGTCACATAGTCATCGGCTCCGAAATCAAGGGCTTGTACCTTGGCGGTTTCATCAGCGCGGCTCGACAGCACCACGATGGGAACGGCTTCATTCTGATCGCGGATGGCTCGCAGCAGGTCCATGCCTTGCATATCCGGCAAGCCGAGATCGAGGACGACAATATCCGGAGTCTCCGCCATCAGTTCCAGAGCCTTGCGCCCATTCGGCGCGTCGATTACCTGATAGCCTTGCGTTGCAAGCCCCATGCGGAGAAGTTTGCGGATTGGTGGCTCGTCATCGATGACGAGAACTTTGATGGCGGGCGCACTCATGCGGCGTTTTCCAGCGTTTCTGATCGGGCGGATGCCGGAAGCGTTACGGTCAGCAGTGCACCGCTGCGATCAGGTCGATTACCCGCCGTTATCGTTCCGCCCATGATTTCGATAAATCCGCGGGAGATCGGCAATCCAAGCCCCGTTCCGGCGCGGACATGATCTGCCTTGTTCGCGCGATAGAATTTATCGAAGATTTTTTCAACATCACGGTCGGGGATGCCAGGCCCTTCATCTCGGATTTGAATGACAGCGAGTCCATGATCGTTCCAAGCGCCGACCTCAATCAACGTATTCTCGGGCGCGTATTTTGCAGCATTGTCAAGGAGATTGAAAAGCACTTGCTCAAGTAAAACGGGATCAGCATCCACCTTCAATGGCTCCGATGGAAGATTGGCCTGGACCTTATGTCTTGAAAGGATCTTTCTCGCGCGCTTGAGCGCTGCATCGACAATCTCACCAACGTCTTGAATTTCCGTCTTGGCGACGATGGCGCCAGCTTCCAGCTTCGTCATATCGAGAAGGTTGGCAATGAACCGGTTGAGGCGTTCGGATTCATCGATGATCGTAGCGAGCAACTCCGACTGCGCCTCGGCATCGAACTTGTCGCCCAGGTCGCGCATCGTCGTTGCAGCACCGAGAATGGCGGCCAGGGGCGTCTTGAGATCGTGAGACAACGACGTCAGCAAAGCAGCGCGGAGCCGTTCCGTCTCGATGCTGCGTTTCGCGCGCTCCACGTCCTCGACGAGGTGGACGCGCTCGATGGCGAGAGCGCCCTGGTTGGCGAGCGCATCGAACAGCCGCCGTTGGTCCGGCGTCAACAGCGGTCCGGGACGGTCACTGTCTATGCCGACGACCCCGACGATACCGCGTGCGGTCCGGAGCGGCAGAAAAAGGCGGTGCGACCCGGGCAGCGTATCGGAGCCGCGCCCTGCCGGGCGGTCGTTGGTCCAAGCCCACGTCGCGGCCGCGATATCGGACGGATCAAGCATATCTTCCGGCGGATATCCCGCCTTCACGGCAATCGAGCCATTCTCCGGCAGCAACAGCACGACACGGACTTTCAGCATCGAGGCGATCTGAAAGACGGTTGCCCAAAGCACATCATCAAGCGTGCCGGTTCCGGCAAGCTTGCGACTGAAGCCATACAGCGACTCCGTCGTGCTGGCGCGGTTCATGGCGATCACAGTCTGACTGCGCATGCGCGCTGCGATGTTCGACACGACGACCGCTACGACGACGAAGCAAAGAAACGCCGCGACGTTCTTGGCATCGGCGATGGTAAATGTGAAGAGCGGAGGCAGAAAGAAATAGTTGTAGAGCAGCGCGCCGGCCACGCTGGCGACAAGCGAGGGGCCGATGCCAAGCTTGGCTGCCACGCCCACAATCGCCGTCAAGAATATAAGATCGACGCTTTCCACGCCGATCCATGGTCTGAGCACCCAGGCCACGCCAAGCGCAACAGCCATCGCTACAAACGTGATGAGATAATTCAGCGGCCGATGCGGCGGTTGATCCTTTGCTGTTCGAACCGCCTGCGCTGTCGCCGGCTCGGTTGGCAGTTGCTCTCCGGAAATGACGTGAACGCTGATGTTTCCAGATTGCCTGACGAGATCGTGGACGACAGAACCGTTGAGAATTTCGAACCATCGCGGCCGATCGGATTTGCCGACGATGATTTGCGTCACGTTGTGGGCGCGCGCATACGAGATGATATCGTCGGCGATCGACTTGGAGCTTCCGGGCATTGTCAGCGTTTCGCCGCCGAGAAGTTCGGCGAGACGCATCGCTTCAGCAATGCGGTTACGCTCGCCTTCGGAAAATCTGAGGCTGCGGCGCGTCTCGATAGTGACCGCGGTCCACTGTGCGTGCAGGCGGTCGGCAGCACGTTTCGCATAGCGCACGAGCGCGGATGAGCGCACATCTTCGTTGACGCACACGAGCACGCGTTCACACGCCGCCCACGGTCCGGACATGGCTTTGGCGCGAAGCTGGGTTACGAGTTGTTCATCGACGCGTTCGGCAGTGCGGCGTAAAGCGAGCTCGCGCAATGCGGTGAGCTTGACGGGCGAGAAGAAATTTTCAAGCGCGCGGCGCGCCTGATCCGGGACGTAGACCTTCCCTTCCTTCAATCGTTGAATAAGATCCTCGGGCGTGATGTCGACAAGCTCGACGTCGTCGGCTCGGGCGAGGATCGAATCCGGCACCGTTTCGCGGACGCGTATGCCGGTGATCTGGGCAACGACGTCATTCAAGCTATCGATATGCTGGATGTTGATCGTGGTGAAAACGTCAATGCCTTCGTCGAGCAACTCTTCGACATCGAGATAGCGTTTCGGGTGACGGCTCATCGGCGCATTGGTGTGCGCCAGCTCGTCTATCAGCGCAATCTCGGGGCGCCGCGCGATGACGGCATCGATATCGAGTTCCTCCAGCGTCCGACCTTTGTATTCGACCTGACGCGGAGGGATAACGTCAAGACCGCGAAGAAGTGCTTTTGTTTCCTTGCGTCCGTGCGTCTCGACGACGCCGACAACGACGTCAGCACCCTCTTTAACCTTGGCGCGGGCGGTGCGAAGCATTTCATAGGTTTTGCCGACGCCGGGAGCCGCGCCGAGAAAAATCTTCAGCCGTCCCTTCTGGCGCTCCTCGCGTTTCAAAACCTCGAGGAGCGCCTCCGGCGACGGTCGATGATCGGGTGTGCGGTTTTCTTCCGCCATCTTATTTCTTTCCTCGCGGCGCCCGCGCGCCGCGCAATATTCACTGTGCCGTCGTGCCGTCAAGAGCCAGATTGAGCGCCAGGACGTTGACGCGGGGCTCGCCGATCAACCCTAGGAACGGTTCTTCGATGTGGCGATCAATGAGGCTGCGAACGTGCGCTTCCGGCAGATTGCGGGCCTTGGCAATTCGGGTCATCTGAAAATAGGCGGCAGACGGCGAAATGTCAGGGTCGAGGCCCGACGCGGACGTCGTAACCAGCTCGATCGGCACCTCCGCTCCGGGGTTCTCTGCCTTCAATTTGGCCATGTCAGTCTTAACGCGATCAATCAGGGCCTTGTTTGTGGGGCCGAGGTTCGAGCCCATCGAGTTCGCGGCATTATAAGGCTGCGCTACCGTTTTCGATGGGTCGGCTGGGTCCGAGCCCGTTGTCGCGGACGGACGGCCATGGAAGTACTTATCGGACATGAACGACTGGCCGATGAGTTCGGATCCGATGACCTTGCCGTTGCGGACGATCAAGCTGCCCTGGGACTGCTTGGGAAAGATGGCTTCGGCTATGCCGGTCATAGCGAGCGGATAGACGAGACCGGTGATGAGCGTCAATGCGAGGAGTACGACGACGGCTGGGCGAATTTCATTCAACATGGCGTGTTACCTCAAGCGAGATGCAGAGCGTTTATGGCCAAGTCGATGGCCTTGATGCCAATGAAGGGGACGACGACGCCGCCGAGCCCGTAAATCAGCAGGTTGCGGCGGAGCAGCGGTCCGGCACCGATCGCGCGATAGGCGACGCCCTTCAGCGCCAACGGGATCAGCGCGATGATGATCAGAGCGTTGAAGATAATCGCCGACAGGATCGCGCTTTGGGGGCTACCGAGCGCCATGATGTTGAGCGCGTTAAGCTGCGGATAGAAAGCAACAAACATCGCCGGAATGATCGCGAAGTATTTGGCGACGTCGTTTGCAATCGAGAACGTCGTCAGCGCGCCGCGCGTCATCAATAGCTGTTTGCCGATTTCGACAATCTCGATGAGCTTCGTCGGGTTGCTGTCGAGATCGACCATATTGCCGGCTTCGCGAGCGGCGACCGTTCCGGTATTCATCGCGACGCCGACGTCGGCCTGAGCAAGGGCCGGCGCATCGTTAGTACCGTCGCCGCACATGGCGACCAACTTGCCTTTTGCCTGCTCGTCGCGGATGAGGCGCAATTTGTCTTCCGGTGTCGCCTGTGCGAGAAAATCGTCGACGCCGGCTTCGGCGGCGATAGCGGCCGCCGTCATCGGGTTGTCGCCGGTGATCATCACGGTGCGGATGCCCATGCGCCGCAATTCGGCAAAGCGCTCGCGGATACCGCCCTTGACCACGTCCTTGAGATGGATGACGCCGAGGAGCCGCCC
>DASZVX010000015.1:0-7580 GCA_035547255.1 Hyphomicrobium sp. | reverse complement strand
AGTATTGGTTCGATGATGGTTCTTTTTTGAACCACGGCACCGATAGCCGCGCGTCTAAGGACGCTTCGCAGAGAAAGCGCCGGCGCAGGAATCAAGTCATGATGCGCCGCACACGGACGCAACGTCCCATAAGCCGACATCGGCAATGACGTGGGCAGGCCCCTACCGGCCCCGATCGACGATGTCTTGTGTTGGTTGGGGAGCGGACATCCTAGACGCCAATACTAACGCGCCGACGAGTAAGATGTTGGCGGCGCGGAACGATATGGCGGGTGGGATTTGGCGAAGATCGTGTCTTTTTTGGCATGAGGACGGCGGCAGGTGGAGACGGAATTCGCGGCAAGACTGGGTGGCTGTGCTGGCAGTCTTTGGCGAACGAGTCTCCGTCCTGATTTTGCGTGTTCGCCCCCGAAAAACACGGAAAAATTGAAAAAATACACGGAATGGGCACGATTGATCGCGTCAAACGCCTGAGAAATTCGAGGTTTGCCCGTCTTTCCGATAGCTCCAAAACACGGAAACGCGGACGCGGGAGCACGGACGCCCGTACAGGGATCACCGTTACGGTGTGGCGTCGCTGGGCGACCAAAAGACAGTCGCGCGGCGGCCTTCGTCGTACTCGCCCCTCACGGGTTGAACTCACGACAGCTTTCGGTTCATGTCCTACGGGGAACTTCGGTAGAGACGCAGGTGAAGAGCAAGTTGAGCTCGGAGCAGGAACGCGTGCGCAAACTCGAGAACGCTGAGAAATTGAAGAGCGATGACTTAATGGACGTCGCGCGCCACCTGCGGGAGGTGCTCGACGACAAGCCAGACGAGTTTCTGACGGTCGCGAAGCAGCTCGGCATCGCCAAGCGCAAGGCATATTATTTTGCCGAGATCGATCGGGCCTTCACGGAGCTCAAGGTGGACAGCCGTCGCTTGAATCGGATCGGCTGGACCAAGCTGCGTCTCGTCTCGCCACATATTAATGCCCGCAACTGCGAGCGGCTCCTGAAGCTTGCCGAGCAAAACTCGACGTATGGTCTCGCCCGTCTCATGAACAATGACGAGTCCGATGCAGGCACAAAGGTTCACGCCGTGCTCCTACACTTAACCCCGCAGCAATACGAGGTCTTCCGGGACGTTCTTGAGGCTCACGGCGCCAAAGCCACAGGCGGGGGCCTCTCCGACAAGGAGCAAGCCCTGACCAAGGCACTCAGGAAACTCAGAAAACGATCGGTCTCAAACGGCAGTTGACGGCGGCGACTCTGATGTGCAATTAAAGTGCACTAACGAAGTTTGAAGCGCCTATTGGCGCGTGCTGATCAGCGACATCGGACATGGCACATAGGCTCTCAGCACCGTATCCGGGCTCTTTAAAGCGTGCACTTAAAGTGCTCAATGGCGCCGATCATCGATCAGTCGGTACGGCCCGGTTCGTGCGGGCAGCCCTCCTTTCTGCTCGGTCCTTCGAACCGCGATATCGGAGCGGCTGAATGTAGCCGCTCTATTCATCTCAATTCGGGGCGCGTCCGCGCGTTAAACATGTCGGCCAAAGACACGATCACTTCGCGAACTCTGAAAAAGCAGCTTCAGGCGGCGACGAAGAAGCGCCGTTCGAGCAACCATGACGAGACGCGGATCGTCGCTGCCCTTCATGGCCACGGTCGCAATGATATTCAACCAGAACTTGTCACTGTCTTAAGGCAGGTCAACTCGCTGCACTCGTCTGCGAATAGGACGCGGGAGACGACGCCGCAGCTTCTAGAAAGCATGATCCGATCGATCAAGAAGTTCGGGATGGTGCTGCCGATCCTGATCGACAAACACGGCACCATCATTGCCGGGCACGTCCTGTGGGAAGCAGCTATGCGACTCGGCCTTGAGACAATCGAATGTCGGGTGGTTGACCATCTCGATCCGATCGAGCTCGAGGCCCTCAGTCTCGCGCTCAATCGTATTGGCGAGATCGGTAAATATAACCTCGATAAACTCCGCGATCGAATGATCACAATCGAGTCCCACGGGATCGAGCTGATCTCGACCGGTTTCACCTTGCCCGAGATTGATCAGATCAAGCTCGAGCCTCTTCCGATTGAACACAATATTGGGGACGACGAGGATGCGGACAATACGGTCGTTGTTCCGACGAGCAGGGTCGGCGACCTATTCCGTCTCGGTCGTCATCAGCTGCTCTGTGGCGATGCTCTCGATGAGGCGTCCTACAAGCGTGTGCTCGGCGGCAGCGCGGCACATGCAGGCTTTAGCGATCCGCCCTACAACTGCCCGATCGCAGGGTTCGTCGGAGGTCTCGGCAAGCACAAGCATGAAGACTTCGTCATGTTTGCAGGGAAGGAGAGCGATGCGGAATTCCTCCAGTTCCTGCAGACGTACCTCACTCTTTGCCGGGCGTCGTTGTTACCCGGTGCGGTCCTGTTCGCCTGCATGGATTGGCGTCAGATAGACCTCCTTCTGGATGCCGGACGCGAAGCTGGCCTCGACCGGATCAATGTTGCCGTCTGGAACAAGGGGTCAGGCGGCATGGGCGGTTTGTACCGATCAGCCCATGAGCTCATCGCTGTGTTCTGCAACGGTAAGTCGCCGGCCACAAATAATGTGGCGTTGGGCATTTTCGGCCGAGATAGAAGCAATATTTGGACTTACGCGGGAGCCAACCGGAGGGGATCGTCGGCAGCTCAGGCGCTCGCTGATCATCCGACGCCGAAGCCCGTTGAGCTCGTTGTTGATGCTCTGCTCGATGTGACCCATCCCGGCAACGTGGTGCTCGATCCGTTTTTGGGGTCAGGCACGACGCTCATCGCCAGCGAGCATTGTGATCGCGAAGCCCGCTGCATCGAACTCGATCCCAAGTATGTCGATCGCGCCATCCGGCGCTGGGAACGACTGACGGGTGATCGCGCCGTCCATGTCGATACGGGCTCGACCTTCGCCGAGCTCGTCGAAAAGCGTGGCGTTGATGAGTGGGCGGGCAACAATGGCTGAGGAGAAGGAACCCGCGAAGCCGTCAAAGTGGGGTAAGGGCAAAACAGACCCAGATAGCTGGTGGAAGAAGGGCAGCCCATCACCCAACCCGAAGGGCCGACCCAAGGGCGCGAAGAACCAGAAGACGCTCTACAAGGAGGCATTTGAAACCAAGATCACCGTCACCATGGACGGTAAGCAGAAGACCATGACGAAAAAGGAGCTGAGCTATCATCAGGTGGCCCAGAAAGCCGCAGCTGGCGACCTGAAGGCTTTTCAGATCCAGAAAGAGCTCGACGAGAGATACGACCCGCCGGAGGCCGCTCCGCCATCGCCAGAAGAGTCCTCGGCGGACTATGCGACGCTCGATGCGTGGATAGAGCTGCGTGAGAAGTTTCACGTCTTCAAGAAAAAGGATGAAGCCGATGGCTGACCCGTTCGAGCTGCGCAGGATCGTGGATGACTTATGTCGCCGCGAGTTTCGTTCCTTCGCTATTCGTGCCTTTCCAGTGCTGGAAGGAGGGATGCTCGAGCTGTCTCATCACATCAACATCATCTGTCGACTGCTCGAAAAGGTTTATGACAGCGAGATTCGGCGCGCCCTGGTCTGCATCCCGCCGCGCTATCTGAAGACCTATTTGATTTCGATCGCATACACAGCTTGGCTGCTCGGCAGGAATCCCAAGACACGTATCGTCTGTGCGTCCTATGCAGCCTCGCTTGCCGAGAAGTTCAGCGGAGACACGCTGCGGCTGATGCGATCTCCTTTTTATCGGCGACTGTTCCCCGGGACCATTCTGGATCCCAAGCTACAGAACAAGACCGAGATCGGCACAACCGTCGGGGGATACCGGCTGGCAACGTCTGTCGGCGGTACGGCAACCGGGCGCGGCGCACACATTTTTATCGCCGACGATTTGCTCAAAGCCAACGAGGCGCATTCACCGACGGCGCGGGAGAGCTGCATTCACTGGTTCAACTCAACGATTCACAGCCGCTATGACCACCCAAAGCAGGGCAAGATCATCGTTGTTGCACAGAGGCTGCATGCCGAAGATCTGCCAGGACACCTCATCGCGAAAGGAGGCTGGGAAGAATTGATCCTGCCGGTTATTCACTCCGAAAAGAAAATTTACGACGTTGTTGCCGGAGGGTGGAAGGTGTGGCTCGGTGCGGGGCACATTCTTCAGCGTTCGCGGCATGACAAGGAGGATCTTGAGCAACTCAAAAAGGATATGGGCGAGTATGATTTTGAAGCCCAGTACAATCAGCGCCCGCTTCCGCCGGGCGGTTATATTTTTAAAAACTCCTGGGTGAAACGCTATCAAAAAGCCCCTGGTCCAGCTCAGGTCGAGGCAATCATTCAAAGTTGGGATACGGCCTATCAAGGCGACGAGACCAATTCCTACACGGTCTGCACGACCTGGGCGAAGTGCCCTGACGGCTATTATCTGCTCGACGTTTGGCGCGACCGCCCCAGCTTTGTGGACCTCGTCAACCAGGTCAAAGTCCAGAAAGAGACGTGGCAAGCCAAGCTGGTAATCGTCGAGAAGAAGGCCAGCGGCATCAGCCTCATCGAGTACTTCAGCAAAACGGGTAACCAACCGTGGCTGCTCTCGCGCGACCCGGAAAAAGGAAAGGTCGAGCGCGCGCAGGAGCAGACCGTGAAGTTCGAGCAGGGCCGCGTCTGGCTACCTGTCGAAGCGCCATGGCTGGCGACTTGTGAAGCCGAGATCTTCCAGTTCCCGCATTGCAAGTTCGACGATCAGGTGGACTCGATCGTCCAATTCCTCAGTTCCACGGATTTTCCGCTCTTTCATAACCGACTTCGGTCCCTGAACTGACGGCGATGGTTCCGCTCAATTGGGGCGCTCGAACACTTGGACCTACCCTGGAGCTTCATGGGCTCCGACGCCTTCAGGATCACCCGACGGTCAAGCCAGTCGCGATGCTCGAAGACGAAGACGCCCTGCTTGATATGACCAACCGCGATGACATTGTGCTCGACCCATTGCTATGTTGACATCATTCTGCGTCGCTATCACGACGTCGCAGGGCGGGCCGGGAATTCTGCGCGAGACTGGGGAGACGATCTCAGAGCCGGCAGAAAGGCGGATGCAAGAAGGAGAATCCGCGGAGTAACCAGCGCACGCGGTAGTCGGTTCATGAAAACATGCCCGACTTGGGCTCGTAAAGCGAAAACGGACCTCGACTTCTGCCTCGAAGGACGCCTTCGTGTGGGAAGGTGGCAGGCTCATAAATTCAATCGCGCCGCCGTGATTCATTAACGCAGGCTCGACCGCGCGATGGCTACTGAGAACCCTGAAGACATTCCAGCCAACACCGATCTCCTGCGGTGCATGCGGGAAATAGCCCAGTATCTTCCGGCGCTGGAAGATCCTGATTTCACGCCAGGCGAGCTTAGTCCGGCTCAAAAGACGGAATCGCGTTCCATCATCATGCCCTATGTGGTGCTCGGCGACGTCGCCGAGGCCTTCGTCACGACCGCCTACGATCGTGGCTGGGTCTTGCGCGGTTTCGATTGGGTGTCGTGGGGTCACTCGGGCGATGCGCAGGCGCTGTGCAGCGATCCCGCACTTGCGCAAGCAGAGCCAATGCAACTCTTGTATTTGATTACTGCCTTGATCCGACAGGATCGCTTCTCGGAAGGCACGTTACTCGGTGCGTTCGAGGCACGACTGATCCTTGGCATTGTGCGCCGGGCGTCAGCCATTATCGAGGAAGAGAGACGCCAATCACGAAGTTGAGCGATTGACCTTTTACTCCCGAAGCCTTCAATTTGTTTTAGCGGGGAGGGGGCACCATGAATTTTGTCGCTTTAGATTTCGAGACGGCGAACGCCGATCTAAGCAGCATTTGCCAAGTAGGGCTGGTGACGTTCAGCGAAGGAGCGCCGGTTGCTACGTATTCCGTTCTTGTCGATCCTGACGATTATTTCGACGGCATCAACGTTTCTATTCACGGGATCGACGAAACGCAGGTTCGCGGCGCACCGCGCTTCGAAGCAATTTATCCCGAGATAGCAACCCGAGTGGCAGACAAGATTGTCGTTAGCCACAGTCTCTTTGATCGCGCGGTCTTAGCGCGGGCATCCGAAAAGCATAGTCTTGCGGATATCACATGTCGCTGGCTCGATACCATGCGCGTGGTGCGTCGGGCCTGGTCGCAGTACGCAAGATCTGGATATGGACTCGCCAATTTGGCCCGAGATTTTGGAATTGCGTTCAACCATCACGACGCAGCGGAAGATGCGAGGGCGACTGGGTTAATTCTTGTGCGCGCCCTGTATGAGTCGGGTCTCTCTCTCGAAGACTGGCTACTGCGCGCCACCCAACCGCTAACTTTGAATGGTGGCGAGCGAATCACCCGGACAGGCAATCCCGATGGCGCTTTGGCAGGTGAGGTTGCGGTTTTCACGGGCACGCTCTCAATGCCCCGTCGGGAGGCGGCCGACCTTGCCGCTGAAGCGGGTTGCGAAGTGGAAGCCAGCGTAACGAAAGATACGACCCTACTAATAGTCGGTGACCAGGATGTCTTGCGACTCGCAGCCGGTCAGATGAAGAGTAGCAAACATTTGAAGGCCGAAAGCCTGATCGCCAAAGGCCAACCAATCCGCATTCTTCGCGAGACGGATTTCATGTGTCTCATCTCTGCGTAGTGGGTTTCTTGAAATTGGCATCAACTGACATCGCTCTAGTCAGTGGGCATCGCGAGGTCTGGAATAGGGTCAAGCGCTTCTTGCTCAAGGTTCCAAACGTCTTGGTCTTCTGTGCCTCCGAGCCAAATCGGCAATGCCACTGTCCGCGATCGCAAAAAGGGAGGAATCATGTGGAGCCGGATGACCAAACTTTTTGGCCAGGGCAGTTCATAAGACGAAATTGCCGTCGTGTTCTGCGGATCGAAAAAGAGTCTCGCCTCTGGGTTGCCGCTGGCGCGAAGTTCTGTTCGCGGGATCGACTGGGATTCAGCATGATCGTGCTGCCGATCATGCTTTACAACCAGATTCAACTATTGCTCGGCGCTGTTCTGGCCCGGCGATATGCTGCCACGGCAGATCGCGTAAAAACCCCATGCCGGAAGCGGTATGAAACCGGGACTACGTCTCCCCGAACGGCACTGGAAGGTGACCGCGCATTGGTTCTTCTACGATGCTATTAAATGTCCGCAATGACGTTACTGAACGATGGAAAGATCCCATTAGGCAAAGGTTCGGGGTGTCGCATGTCTCATTATCGGCTGACTTAGGGGACAACCGGATTTGCCGCTGAAATTTTTTCCCGCGGGACGTTTCAGCTTAAGCGTGCCAGAGGGGTTCGCAGTTTGAGAGATGGCGTCCGGATGCGGTCGCATGTGTTATCGCAATGTAGGTTATCAATTGCCGCTAACTGGAAGTCTCCGATCGCTACTGTTTTAGTAACTCATCATTATAAGTCGATTTTATTCCACTGTTTGGATCCTCGGTTGTTAAAGAAGATTGGGGTAGCGTTGCCATACAGGGAAGTCGGTGACGATAAATAAGAAGCGTAACCATCATTGTCGGAAGTTGACTGACATGAACCTGTCTCGATCCTCACATCAAATTTGGTCATGCAGAA
>DASZVX010000014.1:0-3829 GCA_035547255.1 Hyphomicrobium sp. | reverse complement strand
GGAGGTTTACTGAGGTGAGACGGTAAAACGCGGCTTGCCATGATCCCGCGAACGACTAAGTTGGATTACTCAGCCACGAGTTTTCGCCCTCAACCGTAGTCTCGCGTCGCGGCGACGCTGGGTCCGGACCGCGGATCGGCGTCTGCGTCCACCCGAGCGTTCGACACGCAAGAACCATCCCCATGGAGTTACCCAGAAATGTCCGAGCGATTTGAAATCACCTTCGCACCCCTCAGCGCCGATCCTGAGGCGGTGACCGTCATACTGGCCGGCGACGGCGTAGAATTAGGGTCCAAGGCGCGCGAACTCGAAACCAAATCGGCAAGCTCGGTCAGCAAGGCGGCCGCCGCCGCCGATTACAAAGGCAAATACAAGTCGACAATTGAAATCCTGGCGCCAGCCAAGCTCGGAATCGATCGTCTGATCCTAGCCGGGCTCGGCAAGGAAGATTCGCTCAGCGCCCAGCAATATGTCGATTTGGGCGGCGCTATTCTCGGCGCGATCCAGGCGCGCAAGACATCGGCGGCAAGCCTGATTGTCGACGTAGAAGGCAGCGACGATCTTTCCGCGGAGCAGGTTGCGGCTTTGATCGCGCAAGGCGCGCTTCTGCGCCATTACACCTTCAAGAAATATCTGACCAAGAAGTCCGGCGATGACGCCGCTGACAAAGACGGTCTGAAAAAGCTCATCATCCACGTCGCGCATCCCGATAAGGCGAAATCCGCGTTCCATCCTCTGAAAGCGGTCGCCAACGGCGTCAACTTCGCCCGCGATCTCGTCAATGAACCGGCCAACATCCTTGGTCCGGTCGAACTTGCCGAGAAGACAAAAGCCCTCGAAAAGCTTGGCGTTTCCGTCGATATCCTCGACGTCAAGGAAATGGAAAAGCTCGGCATGGGTTCGCTCCTCTGTGTCGGGCAGGGAAGTGCGCGGCCCTCGCGCCTTGCCGTGATGGTGTGGAACGGCGCCAAGGGTTCCAAAAAGCAGAAACCGGTTTGCTTCGTCGGCAAAGGCGTCGTGTTCGATACGGGCGGCATCTCGATCAAGCCCGCCGCCGGCATGGAAGATATGAAGGGTGATATGGGCGGCGCCGCAGCTGTCATCGGAACGATGTACGCGCTCGCCGAGCGCAAGGCGAACGTCAACGCGGTCGGTCTCGTCGGCTGCGTCGAGAACATGCCGTCGGGTAACGCGGTTCGCCCCGGCGATATAGTGACGTCGATGTCCGGCCAGACCATCGAGGTCATCAACACCGATGCTGAAGGCCGCCTCGTGCTCGCCGACGTCCTTTGGTACGCGCAGGAGAAGTTCAAGCCGAAGCTCGTCATCGACCTCGCAACACTGACCGGCGCCATCATGATCGCGCTCGGCAAGGAGTACGCCGGCATGTTCGTCAATGACGACAAGTTGTCGGACGAACTTCTGTCAGCCTCGCGCGCGACGGGAGAGAAGCTCTGGCGGATGCCGCTCGACAAAGCGTTCGACAAGATGATGGATTCGAAAAACGCCGACATGAAGAACACGGGCGGCCGCTGGGGCGGTTCCGCGTCGGCCGCAGCCTTCCTGCAGCGCTTCGTGCAGAAGGACACGCCCTGGTGCCACCTCGACATTGCGGGTACGGCGATGGACGGCAGCCGCAATGACATCAATCAGAGCTGGGGCGCAGGCTGGGGTATCCGGCTGCTCGACAGGTTCGTCGCTGAGCACCACGAGAAGAGCGAGAAATAATCTCCGCATTTTTTGTTCAGCCGGCCGCAAACCGTCCGGCTGAACAAATTCTTACCGACCGTATCACATTGATACAACCGCCTTCCCTGGAGTTAGTTTCCATAATATCTATTATGCGAATCTAGAATTCGCGCTAAACGGAACTCTAGATATCAGCCCGAAAGCCGCTTCCGACCAGAACCGAAACGGCATCAGCGTGGTGTGAGCCAAACAGGCCGCGTACGCCCGAGGCTCCTAGGTCAAACGCGGCTCTCGAGCGTCCTTATTCCTTCCGCGATCAAGACCGCATAGAGCGCCAGCACAAAGCCCGACAGCATGTTGACGGAGACGATCGCGCCGATCGCCTGGGCCAACGACGGATCGAAGACCCAGGAGAGCATTCGCACCACGATTTCATCGAAGCTCTGTTTCAGGAGGAACAGGAACTCGCTCGCCTGCTCCATGGATGGTTTCGCCGGGAGATCGAACGCCGCGCGTTTCGCGAGCTCTGTGATGCCGGGCGCCGGCAAAAACGTCAGCCCTGCCGAAAACAGAAGACCGAGCGGAGCGGCAAGCCGGAAGTACCCCCAACGCAGCGGCCGCGCCTTGAGGCGTCCCATCAGGAAGCGCACGACCTGCACGCCAAGAAACAGCGACGCGCCGAAAACGATCGCCACGATCTTGAGCCGGTCCTGATCCGTGCCAAGGAACGTCAGCAAAGCAACGACGCCCGCGAGCACAGCCTTGGTGATCGACTCGATCGCTCCGACCGCCACGATCAATATGATCGAACGTCCCGGCGCGCGGTCGAAGTAGAACGAAAATTCGTACTTGAGCCGCGCGATCTCCAACGCGGCGCCAACGCCGAGCGCGAGTGCCGCTGTCCCCGCCGCAAATATGAGAGGCGCTGTATAACCGACCCACGCTACGGCGTAGATCGCCGCCAGCTCCAGCGCCATCATCAGGCCGTTGAAGAGGATGTACATCGCCGCCCCGAGCCTTGCCCCGCGAGAAGGTAGCATTACTAGGCCCGGCTCGGACACTCCATTGGTGTCAGCCAGCGATCGAGAACGCCGGATGATAGGCGACCGTGGCCGAAGGTGCGGGTCCATTAAAGACGTGCGCCAGAAAATATTCTGGCGGCACGCCCTCCAGCCTCAGGCGCGGCTCACGTTCGAATCCGAACCGTCGATAGAAGCGAGGCTCGCCGGGCACGACGCATCCCGTAGCGCCCATGCCTTTCAGAGCTTCGAGCCCTTTGGTCATCAGAGCCGAGCCGATGCGGAGCCCGTGGAACTCTGGGCCGACTGCCACCGGTCCGAGCCCATACCGTCCGCCATGTTCGGGTGTCAGTCGCACGAGCGAAAATGTTGCATAACTGACAACGTCAGTCACGCCGCAACCGCGCCTCTCGCGCACCGCGTGGGCATCCTCTAGTCTCCGCCGCGCAATCATGAGGATAGAATATGACGGACGCCATTACGCCCTCGCGCGACATTGCGCGGCTCATCGAAATCATGGCGGCGCTCAGAACGCCCGTTACCGGTTGCCCATGGGATCTGGAGCAAAATTTCGAAACGATCGCGCCCTACACGATTGAAGAAGCTTACGAGGTGGCCGATGCGATCGCGCGCCGTGATCTACCGGATTTGAAAGACGAGCTTGGCGATCTGTTGCTGCAGGTCGTCTACCACGCGCGTCTCGCAGAGGAGCAAGGCGCGTTTGCATTCGGTGATGTGATCGAAGCGATTACGCGCAAGATGATCCGTCGGCATCCGCACGTCTTCGGAGACGGCGCCGCGCGCGACCAGGCTTCGATCAAGGCTACGTGGGACAGGATCAAGGCGGAAGAACGCGCCGAAAAAGCCGCCGAACGGGCGCGGCTTCCTTCGCCCCTTTCAAGAGAACAAACGAAAACATCTTCGACTCTTGCAGACATTCCCGTCGGCCTTCCTTCGCTGACGCGCGCGATTAAGTTGCAGGACAAAGCCGCAAAGGTCGGTTTCGATTGGCCGAACCTCGCACCCGTCTTTGATAAGCTGAAAGAAGAAATCGCCGAATTCGAGGAAGTCGCCCTCCCCGCCGATCCTCGAGGAGAGTTTTTGTTGGCGCCTTCCGACTC
>DASZVX010000013.1:0-4694 GCA_035547255.1 Hyphomicrobium sp. | reverse complement strand
ATGTCGCACGGCTTGGTTCACGGAATCTATTGCGACGCAGATCTTGGTGATTTTCGTCATCAGAACGACGCAGCGCGCATGGACCAGCCGGCCAAATCGAATTCTACTGCGGACGTCATTGGGCGCATTAGCGGTCGCTTTATCGGTGGCATTAACGTCGATCGGGCGATTTGCGGGATTCGTTCCGCTGCCGATGCCGGTCCTCGCGGCAATCGCCGGCATTACCGTAGTGTACCTTGCAGCAGCAGAAGCGTTGAAGCCCTTGGCGATGCGGTGACCTCGATACGCAACCCGCTTCTTTCAATGAACTGGCTTTGAGCTCGTCAAATGCTCCGCGAGCCGGAATGAACGTCCGCTACCTTGGCAAGGGGCTTCGTCTCCCTGTCGACGGGGCACCATACGACCTCTCGGAGGGCAGCATCGCCTTCCACGCTTTTGCAAGCGAAGCCGAGTTGGCGCGCCATTTCGAGCATGTTTTTGTTCTCGACGTGAACGATGCCCTTGACCTCCGTCACGCCTTGGCTTCGCGCGTATCTGAGAAGAGCCTCCATGAGCTGCCAGCCGATGCCTCGGGCCTGCATATCCGAGCGCACAAGAATGCCGAATTCGCCGCGCGTGAGATCCGGATCCAACACGAGCCGGGACACGCCCAGCAGTTCCCGGCTTCGGTTGTCGATTGCGACAAAGGCCATTTCCCTGGCGTAGTCGATCTGTGTCAGGTGAGCGACGAACGTATGAGGGATAGAACGGCGACCTGAAAAGAAGCGCAGACGGATATCATCGGCAGAGATGGCCGCGAAGAAGCGCGCATAGCTCGGCTCATCGTCAGGACGGATCGGCCGTACGGTCATCTCTCCACCCCCCTCGATCTGCACGATCTGCTGAAGGTGGGAAGGATACGGCCGGATGGAGAGAGGCATTCTTGGATTCGCCGCCTCGCTCGCGAGTTTCATACGGGCATCGATGGCGATAACGCCATTTTCGTCAACGAGCAGCGGGTTGATATCCAGCTCGCGAATTTCGGGATGAGCGATGACGAGATCGCTGACGCGCACAAGAACGTTGACGAGATCGTCGAGCTTCGCGGCCGGGCGATCGCGGTACCCGCCGAGAAGCCGTGCGACGCGTGTTTCGCCGATCATCTGACGTGCAAGAAGCGCGTCGAGCGGCGGCAACGCCATCGCACTGTCGCGCATGACCTCGACCGCCACGCCACCGGCTCCGAACAGCATCATCGGCCCAAATGTCTGATCGACATTCATCCCGACAATGATCTCGACTGCATGCGGTCTGCTGACCATCGGCTCTATAGTAAAGCCATGGATCCGGGCATCCGGGCGCACGCTCGTGATGTGTTCAACCATTTCATGAGACGCGCGGACGACAGACTCGGCGCTTTCCAAGCCCAGTCGCACACCGCCGATGTCCGATTTGTGTGAAATGTCAGGAGACGCGATTTTAACAACGCACGCCGCCGAGCTACTCAAGATATCGCTAGCGATCGTTCGAACTTCGGCCGCGTCGCGAGCGAGGACGGCGCGATTAACCGGAATGCCATAAGCCGCAAGGATGGATTTGGTTTCCGACGCCGACGCCACGCTGCGGCCAGACGCCAGAATTTCGCCGATCTCCTGGGCTGCGGCCGCGGCGTCATACGTACGCTCTGCGGCAATGCTGGGTGGCACCTGCATCAACTCGGTCTGCGCCCGCGCATATCCGACAAGCTGCATGAAGCCGGTGACAGCCTCCGAAGTCGTCTCGAACGTTGGAATTTTATTTTGTGCGAAAATCTCTCGCGCCTCTTTAACTGTGGCGTCTCCCAGCCAGCAGGTGAGCACCGGATTATTCCTGGCCGCATCGCGCGCTTTCGCGACAGCATCGACGACGGTTCTGGCCGCGTCCGTCGCGGAGACCGTCGCGGTCGGACAGTGCAGCACAAGTACAGCATCGGACTGCTCATCACCGAGCAGGACGCGCAGCGCGTTCGTATAACGTGCTGTGTCGGCATCACCGATGATATCGACCGGGTTCCCGCGAGACCACGTCGGAGGCAATACGCGGTCGAGCGCGGTAAGCGTACCGGCGTCGAGGTTAGCCAACTTTCCGTCGAAATCCTGCAACTCATCGGACGCGAGAACGCCCGCGCCGCCGCCATTCGTCAGGATGGCGAGCCTTTCGCCACCGAGCCTCGGGACGCGAGCTAGGGTCTCCGCCGCCGCGAAGAGGTCATCGAGCGTCTTCACCCGCAGGAGGCCGGAGCGCCGAAAGGCGGCATTATAGGCTGCGTCCGATCCCGCCAGCGCCCCTGTATGAGACAGCGCAGCGTGCGCACCGCCGGCATGGCGTCCACTTTTGACAACGATGACGGGTTTCAACCGCGCAACCCTGCGTGCAGCCGACAAGAACTTGGGCGCGTGCGTAACAGCCTCGACATACAGCAAAACGGCACGCGTTGATCTGTCCGTCGCGAGATGGTCGAGCATATCACCGAGATCGACGTCGGCCATTTCTCCAAGTGAGACGACTTGCGAAAATCCGATGCCGCGCCCGGCCGCCCAATCGACGACTGCCGTGATGAGCGCACCAGATTGCGACACGAACGCGAGATCGCCAGAAAGCGGCGCGCAGGACGCAAAGCTCGCATTGAGGCCAATGGTGGGCGACATAAGGCCGATGCAGTTCGGCCCGAGAATACGCAGACAATACGGTTGTGAGGCGTCAAGCATCTCCTTCTTGAGATCGCCCAGACCCGCAGCCAGCACGATGGCCGCTCGCGTGCCCTTACGGCCCAGTTCACCGATCAGTCCAGGAACTGTCCGCGGCGGCGTCGCGATCACCGCCATCTCCGGCGCTTCCGCAAGCTCGCCGACGGAAGCGACACACGGTCGGCCGTCGATCTCTCGATACTTCGGGTTGACGAGTTCGATCGCTCCGGCAAACCCGCCCGTCAGCAAGTTGCGCATGACGGTCAAACCGACCGAGCCTGAACGTCCACTTGCTCCTATGAGCGCAACCGTGCGCGGCGCCGTCAGATAGTTCAAATTACGAACGGTCATTGAGCGTCCTCGCAGCTTTTCCGAAGCCTATTCCATTATCTTTCCAGACCGGCGGCAAACTGATCCCGGTCAAGCCAAAAAGTCGCATACTGCGTTGAGTTGCATCAATGGCTCGCGCGCTGAACGTGAAATGCTGTGCTCTGCCCGTACCGAAAAATGGAGGCCCGCGTGTTGGACGAGCCAGCATCTTCCTATCTCCCGCTGCTTCCGAATCCCTGCGGACAAGAGCGTGGCACCTCCACGCCGACGCCCAAAGCCACACCTTCGGTACCTCCCAATTTGGAACTGCCAAAACTTTCGGATCTCGACCGGAGCCTCAACTATCTTATTGCGCGCACGACCGCAGGGCTTTCCCCCGCTGCCTGCGCCAACGCCTTCTTCGACTGGGGATTTCATTTGGCGGGCTCACCCGGCCTACAGCTTGAGCTGCTCGCTAAGGCATTTCACAACTGGTTATATCTTTGGCACTTCGCGCAAGCTGCAACGTTCGAGACTCCCGATGCTGCGCCCGTCATAGATCCCCAAGCACACGATAAGAGGTTCGCGTCGGAACGGTGGGGCGATTATCCCTTCAACGTGTTCGCTCAGACCTTCCTGCTGACGGAGCAATGGTGGCGTGAAGCAGCAACGACAGTGCGGGGCGTCGACAGACAAAATGCGCGACGCGTCGATTTCTTAATCCGGCAGGCTCTTGATGTTTTCGCACCGACGAACTTCGTAATGACGAACCCAGACGTACTTGCCCAAACCGCCGCAGAGTTTGGTTTCAATCTCATACGCGGTTTTTGGAATCTTATTGACGATTTGAAGCGGTTCCAGGCCGGGGAAGCACCCGAAGGCGCCGCGCAGTTCACGGTCGGAGAGACCGTGGCGGTGACACCAGGCAAAGTGGTGTTCCGGAACCACCTCATCGAGCTCATTCAATATGAACCGCGGACCGCGAAGGTTTATAGCGAGCCCATTCTCATCGTCCCCGCCTGGATCATGAAGTACTATATCCTTGATCTCAGGCCCCAGAACTCACTGGTCAAGTATCTGACCGAGCGGGGGTTCACTGTTTTTATCATCTCCTGGCGCAATCCGGACGCAAGCGACCGCGACACAAGCTTCGACGATTACCGTCGCCTCGGCGTTACGGCAGCGATCGACGCTGTCGAAAAAACCACCGGCGGCAGAAAGATTCACGCAGCTGGCTATTGCCTTGGCGGAACGCTGCTGGCGACCGTCGCATGCGCGATGGCTCTCGCTGATGACGATCGTATCCAAACCCTGACGTTTCTGGCGGGTCAGGCGGACTTCAGGGAAGCCGGCGAGCTGACCCTCTTCATCGACGAAAGTCAGGTCGCCCTTCTCGAAGACATGATGGCTGAGCAGGGTTTTCTCGACAGCACCCAGATGGCGGGTGCATTTCAGTTTCTTCGGTCCAACGATATGATCTGGTCTCACGTCGTCAACGACTATCTGCTCGGCAAGCGCAAGCCCGTCTACGATCTACTGGCGTGGAATGCCGACGCGACGCGCATGCCCTATCGCATGCATTCCGAATATTTAAGATCTCTGTTCCTGAACAACGATCTCGCGGAAGGTCGTTTCAAAGTCGGCGGGCACACCGTGACATTGACCGACCTACGCGTTCCG
>DASZVX010000012.1:0-4712 GCA_035547255.1 Hyphomicrobium sp. | reverse complement strand
CAAAGCAGACGTCGGCGTATTTCGCACGGCTTGGTTCGTGGAATCTATCGCGACGCAGATCCTGGTGATTTTCGTCATTAGAACGGCGCAGCGAGCATGGGCCAGCTGGCCAAATCGAATTCTCACGTGGACGTCATTAGGCGCATTAGCGATCGCTTTATCGGTGGCGTTAACACCGATCGGCCGATTTGCCGGATTTGTACCACCACCGATGCCAATTCTGGCGGCAATCGCAGCCATTACCGTAGTGTACCTTGTAGCCGCAGAAGCGTTGAAGCCTTTGGCAATGCGATAAACGCGGCCAACCAAGCCAGCCACTTTCGATACATCGGCTATAACCCCTCAAATACTGCGCGACGCACAGACGGCGCCCGTAGCATTGACGCTCAGCTTTGCTTCCATGTCGGCCGGGCGCCACACGATCTCGCGAAGAGCGGCATCGCCTTCGACGTCTCTGGACGCGAAGCCGAATTGGCGCGCCATCTCAAGCATCTTTTTATTTTCGACGTGAACGACGCCCTTGACCTCCCTCACGCCTTCGCCTCGCGCATATTTGAGAAGAACCTCCATGAGCTGCCAGCCGATGCCGCGGGCCTGCATATCTGAGCGCACAAGAATGCCGAACTCGCCGTGCGTGAGATCGGGATCCAACACGAGCCGGGAAACGCCTAGCAGCTCTCGTGTCCGGCTATCGATTCCGACAAAGGCCATTTCTCTGGCGTAGTCGATCTGTGTCAGGTGAGCGACAAACGTGTGAGGAAACGAGCGGCGACCGGAAAAGAAACGCAGGCGCACGTCGTCGGGAAAGATGGCGGCGAAGAAGCGCGTATAGCTTGGCTCGTCGTCAGGACGGATCGGCCGCACCGTCATCTCGCCGCCGCCCTCAATCTGAATGGTCTCCTGAAGGTGGGAAGGATACGGGCGAATAGCGAGAGGCATTCTCGGATTCGCCGCCTCGCTCGCGAGTTTCATACGGGCATCTATGGCGATAACGCCATTTTCATCGACGAGCAGCGGATTGATATCCAGCTCACGAATTTCGGGATGAGCGATGATGAGGTCGCTGACACGCACAAGAACTTCGACGAGATCATCGAGCTTCGCGGCCGGGCGATCGCGGTATCCCGCAAGGAGCCGCGCGACGCGCGTTTCGCCGATCATCTGGCGTGCAAGAAGCGCGTCGAGCGGTGGCAGCGCCAGTGCACTGTCTCGCATGACTTCGACCGCCACGCCGCCAGCTCCGAACAGCATCATCGGTCCGAACGTCTGATCTACGTTCATCCCAACGATGATCTCGACTGCATGCGGCCTGTAGACCATCGGCTCTAGGGTAAAGCCATCTATGCGGGCGTCCGGCCGTACGCTTGTGATGTGTTTGATCATTTCATCAGATGCACGGACGGCAGACTCAGCGCTCTCCAAGCCTAGCCGCACACCGCCGACATCTGATTTGTGTGAAATATCTGGAGACGCAATTTTGACAGCACACGCCCTCGAACTGCTCAAGATATCGCTAGCGATCGTTTTGACCTCGGCCGCGTCGCGAGCGAGAACGGCGCGATTAACTGGAATGCCATAAGCCGCAAAGATGGATTTGGTTTCCGACGCCGACGCCACGCTACGGCCCGACACCAGAATTTTTTCAATCTCCTTGGCTGCGGCCGCGGCATCATAAATTCGCTCTGCGGCAATGCTGGGTGGCACCTGCATCAACTCGGTCTGAGCGCGTGCATATCCGACAACCTGCATAAAGCCAGTGACAGCCTCTGAGGTCGTTTCGAACGTTGGAATTTTATTTTGAGCGAAGATTACTCGTGCATCTTTAACCGCAGCATCGCCCAGCCAGCACGTAAGCACCGGATTGTTCCTGGCTCCGTCGCGCGCTCTCGCAACAGCATCGACAACAGTTCTAGCCGCGTCCGTTGCAGAAACCGTCGCGGTTGGACAGTGCAGCACAAGCACGGCGTCGGACCGCTCATCACTGAGCAGAACATGGAGCGCGTTCGCATAACGTCTTGTGTCGGCGTCACCGATGATATCGACTGGGTTCCCGCGAGACCACGTCGGAGGTAATACCCGGTCGAGCGCGGTAAGCGTGCTGGCATCGAGGATAGCCAGCTTTCCATCGAAATCCTGTAACTCATCAGACGCGAGAACACCCGCACCGCCGCCGTTCGTCAGGATGGTGAGCCTTTCGCCGCCGAGCCTGGGGACGCGAGCCAACGTCGCCGCCGCGGCGAAGAGATCGTCGAGTGTCTTCACCCGCAAGAGGCCGGAGCGCCGAAAGGCGGCATTATAAGCCGCGTCCGATCCCGCTAGCGCCCCTGTATGAGAGAGCGCGGCGTGCGCACCGCCGGCGTGGCGTCCACTTTTGACAACGATGACAGGTTTTAACCGCGCAGCCCTACGAGCAGCCGACAAGAACTTTGGCGCGTGCGTGACAGCCTCGACATAGAGCAGAACGGCACGCGTTGATCTGTCGGTCGCGAGATGGTCGAGCATATCACCGAGATCGACGTCAGCCATTTCCCCAAGTGACACGACCTGAGAAAATCCGATGCCGCGCCCGGCCGCCCAATCAACAACCGCCGTGATGAGCGCACCGGATTGCGATACGAACGCCAGATCCCCTGAAAGCGGCGCGCGGGACGCGAAGCTTGCATTGAGACCGATGGTGGGCGCCATAAGCCCGATGCAGTTCGGCCCTAGAATACGCAGACAATACGGTCGTGAAGCATCAAGCATCTCCTTCTTGAGATCGCCCAGACCTGCGGTCAGCACAACGGCAGCTCGCGCGCCCTTGCGACCCAATTCTTCGATCAATCCTGGAACTGTCTGTGGCGGCGTGGCGATCACCGCCATTTCCGGTGCTTCGGCAAGCTCAGCGACAGAGGCGGCACAAGGTCGGCCATCGATCTCTCGATACTTCGGGTTGACGAGTTGGATGGTTCCGGCAAACCCACCCGTCAGCAAGTTGCGCATGACGGTCGAGCCGACGGAACCTGGACGTGCACTCGCGCCAATGAGTCCAACCGAACGGGGTGCCGTCAAATAGTTCAGATTACGAACGGTCATTGGGCGTTCTCGCATCTTTTCCGAAGCTTACTCCATTACCCTTCCGGACCGACGACAAACTGATCCTGGTCAAGCCAAAAAGCCGCATACGGCGTTGAGTTGCATCAATGGCGTCGTAGCAGAACGTGAAATGCTGTCCTCAACCAGCCAGAAAATTGGAGGCTTGAGTGTTGGACGAGCCAGCATATTCTTATCTCCCGCTGCTTCCGAATCCCTTTGGACAAGAGCGCGGAACTTCCACGCCGACACTCAATACCGTTTCTTCAGCACCGCCCGATTTGGAACTGCCGAAACTCTCGGACCTCGACCGGCGCCTCAACTATCTTGTCGCGCGTGCGACCGCAGGGCTCTCACCCGCCGCGTGCGCCAATGCCTTCTTCGATTGGGGATTTCACTTGGCGGGCTCACCTGGTCTGCAGCTTGAGCTGCTCGCTAAGGCATTTCACAATTGGTTGCACATTTGGCACTTCGCGCAAGCTGCAACCTTAGAGATTACTGAAACTGCGCCCGCCATAGATCCGCGAGCACACGATAAAAGGTTCGCATCGGAACGGTGGCGGGATTATCCCTTCAATGTATTCGCTCAAGCTTTCCTGCTAACGGAGGAATGGTGGCGCGAAGCAGCAACGACGGTGCGTGGCGTCGACAAACAAAATGCACGACGCGTCGATTTCATGATCCGCCAGGCTCTTGATGTCTTCGCACCTACGAATTTCGTAATGACGAATCCAGACGTGCTTGCGCGAACGGCAGCAGAATTTGGGTTCAATCTCGTACACGGCTTTTGGAACTTTATTGACGATTTGAAACGATTCCAGGCGCGGGAAGCGCCGGAAGGCGCCGAGCAATTCACGGTCGGAGAAACCGTGGCGGTGACGCCAGGGAAGGTCGTCTTCCGCAATCACCTCATCGAACTCATTCAATATGAGCCGCGCACCAAAAAGGTTCACAGTGAGCCCGTTCTCATCGTGCCTGCTTGGATAATGAAGTACTATATTCTCGATCTCAGGCCCCAAAACTCATTGGTCAAGTATCTTATCGAGCAAGGATTCACCGTCTTCATTATCTCCTGGCGCAACCCGGACGCCAGCAACCGCGACACAAGCTTCGATGATTACCGACACCTCGGCGTGATGGCAGCGATCGACGCCATCGAAAAAATCACGGACGGCAGAAAGATCCACGCGGCCGGCTATTGCCTTGGCGGGACATTATTGGCGACCGCCGCAAGTGCGATGGCCCTCGCGGATGACGATCGTATCCAAACTCTCACATTTCTCGCGGGTCAGGCCGACTTCAGAGAAGCCGGTGAACTGACCCTTTTCATCGACGAAAGCCAGGTCGCGCTTCTCGAAGACATGATGGCCGAGCAGGGTTTTCTCGATAGCATCCAAATGGGGGGAGCATTCCAGCTTCTTCGGTCCAACGATCTGATCTGGTCTCACGTCGTCAACGACTATCTTCTCGGCAAGCGCAAGCCCGTCTACGATTTGCTAGCGTGGAATGCCGACGCGACGCGCATGCCCTATCGCATGCATTCCGAATATTTAAGATCTCTGTTCCTGAACAACGATCTCGCGGAAGGTCGTTTCAAAGTCGGCGGGCACACCGTGACATTGACCGACCTACGCGTTCCG
>DASZVX010000011.1:0-19559 GCA_035547255.1 Hyphomicrobium sp. | reverse complement strand
GAGCAAAGGCACACAGCTCTGGCCCGGCGATAGGATGCGCAGCTTCTTCCGCGCGCATATCCGGCGCGAAACGTCGCTCGACGATGCCGCGGCGGAGCGCCTCGCCGAGGCGTTGACAAAAGCGGTCAATCGCATGCTCGTCTGGGAAACTCCCGGCGACGTGCAGAACACGGAGAAGGCCGTCCCTGCTCCGAAGAGCGCGGCGCGGCACGCACGGGCGGAGAATTTCAATCCGTATCTCTTCTCGGCCATCGTCGTCCTCGCGAAGCAGGGCCGCGACGGACTGATCAAGCGTCTCCAGGAAATCAAGTCGGCCGAACATTTGCGTGCTTTTGCGGAAGCACAGCACGTTCCCGTCGATGCCAAGCTCAAGCGCCTCGACGACATCCGCAAGGCGATCGTTGCCGCCGCCGAGCAGCGCCTCGCCGACCGCAAAGCCGCTGCGAGCTGACGGCTAACGAATCGGGCGAAGCACCCAAAAGGCTTTGCTAGACGATGCCCGGCATTGGAATGAAGTTCGGGAGCTTCTTGACGCGCTCAATCCAGGCTTTGATTGCCGGATAGGTTTCAAGCGTCACTCCGCCTTCATGACCGATTGCAATGTAGGGCATGCAGGCGACATCGGCGATCGTCGGGCGGCCGAGCGCGAGCCAGTCGTTACACGTCAGGTGCGCGTCGATAATCGCCAGAATGCGCTTGGCCTTTTCGCGTGCCGCAACGACATCAAGATCGTAACCGAACTTGTCGTGCAGGCGCGCGTCGCCCGGACCGCGTGCGATTTCGTTCTCCGCCACCATCAGCCACTGAGCGACCGTCGCCAGTCCAGCGGCATCGGTCGGCAGCCACGCTTCGCCGCCCCATTTGCGCGCGATGTAGACCAGGATCGCCTGGCTATCGCGTAGCGTAAGACCCTCATCCTCAAGAACGGGAATTTGCGCGAAAGCATTACGGTCCGTGTGCGGCGGCCGCTTGTGCTCGCCACCCAAGAAATCGAGGTCCACGATTTCGACCGGCACTTTAAGTAGCGCGCACAGCAGGCGGACCTTGTAGCAGTTGCCGGAGAGTTCCAGGTTGTAGAGTTTCGTGGCCATGACTTTCCTCTGCGTCTTTTATCGGGGAGAGATATTCGGGTTCGACCGGCTTCAAGCGGTCGCAAATTCGGTCACAGATTCTCCGGTCGGGCCCGTATGCCTATTCAAGCTATTCAAGCCCTTTCTCGGTGCCGGCCGCACAGGCGCGCCAGACTTCGATCGCCTGCTTCGTTTCCTTGACGTCGTGCACGCGCAGGATCTGCACGCCAGCCGCGACGCCCGCAACGGCGCAGGCCAACGAGCCGGGTACGCGGTCCTTCGCATCGTCGACATTGCAGAGCTGGCCGATCATTTTCTTGCGGCTCGCGCCGAGCAGGATGGGCACGCCGAGCCCGTGATAGAGCGGCAGCCCTGCCATGACCGCGACGTTGTGATGAAGGTGTTTGCCAAAGCCGACGCCCGGATCGGCAACGATCTTCGACTTCGAAATTCCGGCCGCCACGCAGGCCTGGACGCGACTTTCGAGATAATCGAAGACGTCGAGTACGACGTCTTCGTACTGCGGATTGTCGTTCATCGTTTTCGGATCGCCCTGCGCGTGCATCACGATCACAGGCAGTCCCGTCTCGGCCGCGACAGCGAGCGAGTCGGGATCGTGCGTGAACGCCGAGACATCGTTCAGGATATCGGCCCCAGCGGCTGCAGCGCGCCGCATCACCTCGGCCTTGCGGGTGTCGATGGAGATTACGGCGTCTGTCTTGGCGCGCAGGCCCTCTATGACGGGAATGACGCGACGAAGTTCTTCGTCAACCGGCACGAAATCCGCCTGCGGGCGCGTGCTCTCACCGCCGATATCTAGAATATCGGCGCCTTCGGCGACAAGCTCGAGACCATGAGCGATTGCTTTTTCAGCGCTCAAGTTCTCTCCACCGTCGGAAAAGCTATCGGGCGTGACGTTGATGATTCCCATGAGCCGGGGACGATCGAGCGATAGTCCGGCGATCCGTGGCCGCTGCGATGAAAGCTCTTCGAGGATGTCGGCGGCGGCTAAGGCTTCGCGTCCCCAATCACCGCTGAACGCATCGCCCAAAACGATCGTGCGCCGTTTCGTTTCCGGCGAAGCGCGCTTCAGTACATCCAATGCCGCGAACGACAGCCGCCCGCCAGCGAGCGGCAGCCCTCTCCATTCGGGAATCTCGGCCTCGTCGACCGCGCGGCGCTCGGCGCGATCCCAAAAGATCGCAGTGGGCTGGAGATAGATTGAGCGCTTCATCGGTGGGCGATTCCACTTCTCTCCTCTCCCTCGCGGGGAGGGGTCGGGGGCGGGGCGTTGGAGCCGGAAGAGATCGTCGAAGTGTACATGCGCTACCTGATTGCCGATTCAGTTTGATTGTTCGCCTAGATCTTCACCCCACCCCTCACCCCTCCCCGTCAAGAGGAGGGGAATAAGAGCAAGAGCATCCATTATCCCTACGCTGCAGCGATCCTTTCCGGACAAGTGAGGACAGGTGGAGAGCGAGCGGAATGCCGTTCCGATATTGAATGGCGGCAGAAGCCGCAAACGAAAGCGGCCGCGAAGCTAACGCGGCCGCTCGATGATTGATAGCGTGTCGTGGCGAGAGACTTAGCCCTGCGGCTGCGGCTCCGGCCCGATGTCGATTCCTCCGGTCGGCTCTCCGCGCGGACGCGGCGGCTGACGGCCGGCTGACGGCACGGCCGATCCAGCGGGGCCTTTCGAACCATCGTCATCGTTGCGACGGATGATCTTCTCGCCGCGCATGATGGCCTGACACTCCTCGCCTGTGATCGTCTCGTATTCCATCAGCGCTTGCGCCATGGCTTCGAGCTCGGCCTTGTGCTTCGTCAGCACTTCCCAAGCCTTGCCCTGGCCGGTGGTCACGATACGGCGCGTCTCTTCGTCGATGAGCTTGGCGGTTTCCTCGCTCATATTCTTCTGCTGCGTGATCGAATGCCCGAGGAACACTTCCTGCGAGTTCTCCGAATAGAGCAGCGGTCCGAGCTTATCGCTCATGCCCCATTCCGTGACCATGCGCTTGGCGATGCCGGTCGCCTGACTGATGTCGCTCGAGGCGCCGGTGTTCAAGTGCTCACGGCCATAAATGATCTGCTCGGCGACACGGCCACCGAAGGCCATCGCGATCTTACCTTCACACCACTCCTTGGAATAGCTGAGGCGATCGCGCTCAGGCAGACTCATCGTGACGCCCAGCGCGCGCCCGCGCGGAATGATCGTCACCTTGTGCAGCGGATCGTTGCCCGGAACGACGAGGTTGACGATCGCGTGGCCCGCCTCGTGATAGGCGGTCGCGAGCTTTTCTTCCTCCGTCATGGCCATGGTCTTGCGCTCGGCGCCCATCATGACCTTGTCTTTGGAATCCTCGAACTCGGCCTGCGTGACGAGCCGCTTGTTGCGGCGCGCAGCGAGCAGCGCCGCCTCGTTGACGAGGTTCGCGAGATCGGCGCCCGAGAAACCCGGCGTGCCGCGTGCGATAACCTTCGGATCGACGTCCGGGGCCAGCGGCACCTTCTTCATATGAACGCGCAGGATCTTCTCGCGGCCGATCACATCCGGGTTCGGCACGACGATCTGCCGGTCGAAACGGCCGGGGCGCAGCAACGCGGGGTCGAGAACGTCGGGGCGGTTAGTCGCCGCGATGATGATGATGCCTTCGTTGGCTTCGAAACCGTCCATCTCGACGAGCAACTGGTTGAGCGTCTGCTCACGTTCGTCGTTGCCGCCGCCGAGGCCGGCACCGCGATGACGGCCGACGGCATCGATTTCGTCGATGAAGATGATGCAGGGCGCGTTCTTTTTCGCCTGCTCGAACATATCGCGGACGCGGCTCGCGCCGACGCCGACGAACATCTCGACGAAGTCGGAACCCGAGATCGTAAAGAAGGGGACGTTGGCTTCGCCCGCAACAGCGCGTGCAATGAGCGTCTTACCGGTGCCGGGAGGACCGACGAGCAGGCAGCCGCGCGGAATGCGTCCGCCGAGGCGCTGGAATTTCTGCGGGTCGCGAAGGAACTCGACGATCTCTTCAAGATCGGCTTTCGCTTCGTCGACGCCGGCGACGTCTTCAAACGTGACGCGGCCGTGGCGTTCGGTCAGAAGCTTGGCGCGCGACTTTCCAAAGCCCATGGCGCGTCCTGAGCCCGACTGCATCTGGCGCATGAAAAAGATCCAGACGCCGATCAGCAGCAGCATCGGGAACCAACTCAGCAGAATGCTCGTGATCGACTGCACTTCGTCCTCTGCTGGCCGCGCTTTGAACTTCACACCCTTTTCGCGCAGACGGGTGACGAGATTCGGATCTTCAGGCGCATAGGTCGAGAATGCCGCCTCGCTTCCCGATGTGTCGCGCTTCGTACCTGTGATGCGATTGCCGGCAATAACGGCTTCCGACACAGTACCCTTATCCACTGCGTCAAGGAATTCCGAATATTGAATCTCGTTCGTGTGCCGGGATTGGCTCGGGTTGCTCACCAGATTATACAGGGCGAGCAGCAGGACGAACAGCGCCGCCCAGATCGCAAGTTTCTGATAATTAGGGTTCATTTGGTTCCCTGCTGACGCCAGTCGTGCGGATAGCGAACTGGGCTCCGGGAGCGCCAGGCGCCCGGATTACCTGTTTAACATAGGTGGCTCAACTCATCCGCACAAGTTCAGCCGTTGTCCTAGTGATAGCCGCGCCGCGCGCAGCTTGCCGCCAAATCCTTAATAACCGGCGGAAAGCGCCAAAACCTTGAGCTCGCAACCCGTCTCTTGGAGCGGCGGCTCGGAAGCAATCGCAAACGGCGCAAGCGATGGCACCGCGACTAAATTGTCGCCTCTCCAAAACGACGGAAGAGCGTGCACCGCCCTTGCCGGCGGCCGCCTTCCAGGGACAAGACGATCCGCAATCTTTAAGTAATTTTCTGGGCCAAGAGGCCGTACTTTTACAGGGCCGGTCGCTTCCGGCGCACGGCAGACAATAAAGCGCCGATCCCAGGTCCGGCTTTCACCCGGTGCAAGCACGAGGTCGGACTGAGCAAGCCGGCCGGCCTCGCGCCAGATGCGGATAAAGCGACTGCCGCTTGAGATCATCGCACCGCCGAGTGTCGCGGTGCTCTTGTCTTCTGTTTGAAGCCGAGCTGCCAGGTCTTCGATCTCGGAGAGCTCTGGTCTTTCGCTGGCGCCTCCATAGCGCGCGACAAGACGTGCAAGCAGCCGCTGGCGAAGCAGGCCCGGTCCTTCGCGGAAGGCGCCGCGATCGAAGGCCGCGAAGACCTCGTTGCCGAACGACAGATCGAGGGTCGCGGTGAAGCGTTCCTCGGCATAGCGCAATGCCGACTCTGCGTCACCGAGACGGCGCGCTGACCTTGCGAGCGCCGCCGCCGAAATTCCTGCGGCTTCAAGGGTTGGGAGGACGCGCCGGATACGTGCGCGCTCGTAGCGCGAATCTCTGTTGGTCGGATCGTCAGCAAACGGAACGCCACGCGCTTCAAGCGTCGCGATGAGGTGCGATTTCGTAAACGCCAGGAGCGGCCGCAGAAGCCGGATGGGCGAACCTTCGGCCAGCGCACGCTCAACCGGCATTGCGGCGAGCCCGCCAACGCCTGCCCCGCGCGCAAGGCGCATGGCGAACGTTTCAGCCTGGTCGTCGAGATGGTGCGCGGTGACGATAGCGACGTTGCCTGCTGCTAGATTCCGCGCGTGCGTTTCGAGAAGCCGATAGCGCGCCCGCCGCGCGGCATCTGGAATGCCGCTTTCAGGTTTCTCGTCGGTCCAAGGCAAGATGACGTGCGGTAGTCCCAGGCGGCGCGACTCACGGGCGACGAGTTCAGCCTCGGCCGGTGCCTCGGGCCGCAGACCATGATCGACTGTAGCGACGAACAGCGATGGTGGTGCCTCGGCGCGACGTGCACGCCATTCGGCTGCAAGGACGAGCAGCGCCATGCTGTCCGGTCCACCGGAAACGGCCAGAACGACGTGGTCAAACTTCGCGAGCTGATCGAACGCCGCGTCGGCTTCGACCGGCGCAATCGGCACTTGCGCGTCGCGTTGCATCGCTTTTCACCAACACTCTATTGGCACCCGACACGTTGGCGCTCGCTTTGCGCACGCGCCTTTACGCTCTGTGGTGCCGTCGGAAACTTACTTGCCAACTCCGCAAATGACGAACAGGCGGCGTCCTTCTGCCCAAGACGATCGAGCGACATCGCGAGCTTCAGCAGACTATCGGGCGCCTTGGCACTTTGCGCGTAGGTCTGGTAGCCCTTCAGGAAGGCGCTTGCTGCCGCCTTGTATTGGCCGCGCACGAAATGCGTTTCGCCGAGCCAGTACTGCGCGTTGCCTGAGAGCGAATCGTTCGGGAACTTCTTCAAGAAATCGTCGAACGCCGTTTCAGCTGCGCCGTAGTCGCGCTGCAGGAGATAGCCGTAGGCCGTCTCATAGAGTTGCTTCGGATCGTTGCTGGTCTCGCTTGCCGGAGCCAATGCGGCCGTCGCAACAGATGCCGGCACCGGAGCGGCGCCTTGCTGACTTGCGGCGACGGGCACCGGTTGCGGTGCATGTGCGCCCCCACCGTTTATAAGACCGCCGATCGCATCGTCTCCGGCCGCAACCGTCGTCGTCGAACCGAAGCCAGGGCTCGGTGCCGCGACGGGTTGGGCTTGTGCTTGTGGATATGCTCCTTGATCTGCCAGCGCGGTATCTGAAGACGCCGGAATGTCGGAGCGACGCGGCGTGCCGCCGAGGCTGCGTACCTGATCCGACAGCTGCTGGACCTGCGCCGTCAATGCGCGAACCTGAGTCTCCAGCCCTTCGATGCGCGCGGCATCGCCGTCGCCGCCGGCCGTCGAAGCCGGGAATGGCGCTTGCGCCGAGCCCGGATTCTTCGCGAGCGTCTCGAGCGTCCCGACGACGACCTGCATATCGACGAGTTGCTCTTCGAGCGATTGGACGCGTGCCTGCAATCCGCTGTCCGCGGGTGCCGCGACACTTCCTTTTGCCGCTTTGTCTTTCGACTGCGCGAACGCCGGCGTCGCTGCCAGAAGCAGCGCGATTGCTGCTGCCGAAATTCCATATCCGGCTGGAATCCGCCTGCGCTTAGCCATGCCCCGGCCCTGCTCCGTGTAATTCAATAAAGCGACTGATTTTGATATCGACGCAGACCCTATCACGGCCAAACGCCTACCAAACCGTCTCGTGCGCCCGATATTGGGCAAAATCAAATGAAGAGTCATGGGCTTCCCCCGCCGATGCGGCAATTGCGGCGGAACCGCATCCGCTCACTGCGCTACTTGCCCCGTCTCGACCGGACGTCCCACCGACGTTCTTGGGGTCCGTACCGCTGGAGATTGCATGCTTGACCGTATCGGGTCCTGGTCTCGCAGGTCGTTAATGAAGACCTCGGCATTCCGATTCTGCGCCCGGCACAACGACGTCGAGCAAAGGGCGACCTTGTCATCGTTGCCGGTCGGCCTCAGTCCGATCCGGCTCGGGTCGAGACCTGCCGCGACAAGACGATCACGCACGGCTTCGGCGCGCTGCGTGGACAGGAGCTGCGCCGCACGACGGTCGCCACCATCATCCGCGCGGCCGATCACAGTGACGGTGAGATTCGGCCGAGCTTTCAACCAGTGTGCCTGACTTTCGATGATGCTGCGCGCCCTGCCGCCGAGCGTCGCGCTGCTTTCCGCGAAGAAGACGCGATCCCCTGCGCTGAGGAGAAAGGCATGGCGGTATTCGGCCGTGCGCTCAGCTTCGTCCGCACGAATCGCGGCGCGCTCTTCGTCAACGCCATGATTGCCATCCAAAGCAGACAGCTCGCGGCGCGCGCGGGATGCCTCGGGCGAACTTGGGAAGGCCGAAATAAGCTTCTGGTAAAGCCGGCGCGCGGAATCGACCGCGTGATCGGCTGCAGCGTCCATGCCGTCAACCAGGAGCTCTGCGGCCGTCTCGCCATTGGAGGCGTCGTCGTCATCCTGCGCGACTGCGGACAACGGCGAGGCGAGCATGAGGGCGAGCACCGCCGACATGACGCCAATCACAAACTTTGAAGACCGCAATTTATACATCTAACGGGCACAGGAATTCCGACCTCGCGCCCGTTATGCTCGCCCAATTAGGCCAAACTTTGCCGAATTAAGGCGAGTCAAAAGCAATTTGCACCTGTGGCTAATTTAAGCCAGCGCAATTACTCCAATTTGAAAAAGAAGAGATTCTAGCGCTGGCTTACGACGCCACCGTTGTTCAGCACCGTTTGTGCGCGACGATTCTGCGACCAGCAAGAAATGTCGTTGCAGACAGCCACCGGGCGCTCTTTGCCGTAGGAGATCGTGCGAATCCGAGCTCCGTTGACGCCATGCTGCGAGAGGAAATTACGCACGGTCGTGGCGCGGCGTGCGCCAAGCGCGATGTTATATTCGCGCGTGCCGCGCTCGTCGGCGTGGCCTTCAATCGTAATCGCGTATTGCGAATACTGCTGCAGCCATTGTGCCTGTTTGGTCAGCGTCTGTTGTGCTTCGGGCGTCAGGTCGATCGAGTCGGTCGAGAAATAAACAATGTCTCCGACGTTCTGGCTGAAGTCGCGCTGCGATCCGGGAGTCGCGGCGCCGTATTTGCCACTCAACGCGTCCGGCTGCAGGTCCTTGTTGCTCGCGCACGCACCGACAGTAACCGCGAGAATCGAAACGGCGGCGAGGCGCAGCCACATGCTCCGCGCAATCGGTGCCAGCATTTCGTTTATCCCTTTCGTCTCGACCGCAACTCTCGAGCAAGCCAGATAGTTTAATCCGCTCAGTAAGAGGCCGTCTTTGTTCTCTGTGCGTGTAGTGGAGCGTTCAGCCCAAAATATGGCCAATTCCGCGGATTCACAGCGAATTCACATGCATCGATTATCGACACATTTTCCAATCGCAGAGAGACCGTCAGTCGGCCAACGATTTGTAACATCGTGGCTTTGCGGTGCACGTGCGACTAATTCGATTCCACAGGATTTTCTCATACGCAAAATACGGTCATTCCGGGAGCACATTTTGGACTCGGTTCTTACCGAAGGTCCCTGCCCGGATCATCGCGAATCACCAAAAGCTCAAGACCGAGATGGTGGCGAGGAAATCGCCAACAACTCGGTCTTGAATTTCGGTATGAAAAACGCAGTACCCAGAAGCTAGGCGGTGCTTAGCGCACTGCCTGCTCCGAAGCGACCGGCCCACCGAGCTTCAGCGGCTGATGCTCAACTTCTCTTCGGCATGCGCCGAGAGCAACAGCAACCAAAACTGTAGCGAGAACGATTGCGCTCTTCATGAGTAGTGTCCTTTGAATTCCAAACAGTCCGCTATTAGCGAACGGCCTGGCTGCTAGCGGCGGGACCGCCGAGCTTCAAAGGAACATGCTCAGCTTCGCGACGGCATGCGCTAACCGCAACTGCCGCTGCTACGACTGACAAAAGGATCAGCCCCTTCACACCCTGCATGGTCATATCTCCTGATACGATTCCGGCAAAAGCCGTACTCTGGGGTACCGGCAGGGCGTGCAGCGATCAAGGAGAGAGGCGACAAACGCCAAGTTTTCCAATCCGATAGATGCGAAAATGCAACGACGGTCCGTGTGGGAAAGTCAACACATTTGCTATTGTCAAACGCGCACTCAAGTTCTTGTTTTAACCATATAATTTGACCGGCTTCGGAGGCTACTCCGAGCCGCGGGCAGGTTCGATCGTAAAGAAGGTGTTAATTTAGAAGCGGTGACCAGGCGGGGTCTGAAGCAAAGGACGGAGTCGCGACCTGGCGCTCGTTAAAGCCCGTGATGTCGACCGAGTATATCTTCGGCCCGCCGCTGGTCGATTGGGAATCACGCCAGAACATCAAGACTCGCCCGTTGGGCGCCCAGGTCGGCCCCTCGTTATGGAATCCCTCGGTCAAAACACGCTCCCCCGATCCGTCGGGCTTCATCACCCCGATGAGGAACTGACCGCCGGTCTGCTCGGTGAATGCGATGTAGTCGCCGCGCGGTGACCACACCGGCGTCGAGTAGCTGCCGCCGCCTTGCGAGATCGGGTGGGCTCCGGAGCCGTCAGCATTCATGACGTAAAGCTTCTGCGATCCGTCCCTGTCGCTTTCGAAGACGATCTGGCGGCTATCCGGCGAATAGCTCGGACTGGTGTCGATGCCACTCGATTCGGTCAGGCGGCGCGACTGTCGCGTTCTCAGGTCCATCTCGTAGATGCTGGAACGGCCATCGGGTGTCCCGAGGCTCATCACGACCCTTTGCCCATCGGGCGAGAATCGCGGCGCGAACGTCATGCCCGGAAAGTCGCCAACAAGCTCCCGCCGCCCCGTCTCGAGGTTCATGATGAACACTTTCGGCTGGTCGGACGTGTAGGACATGTAGGTGATTTCCTGATTCGTCGGCGAGAACCGGGGAGTCAGGACGAGTTCTTTGCCTTGCGTCAGAAGGCGCACGTTGGCGCCGTCCTGGTCCATGATTGCAAGCCGCTTGGTGCGATTCTGCGCCGGCCCCGTCTCATCGACGAAGACAACGCGCGTATCAAAATAGCCTTTTTCGCCGGTCAGCCGCTCATAGACGCTGTCCGCGATCATGTGCGCGATGCGCCGCCAATTCTGTGCGGACGTCGAAAACCTCTGGCCGGTGAGCTGTTTTCCGCTTGCGACGTCCCACAGCCGGAACTCGGCACCGACCCGGCCGTCACCGGCATTGACCACGCGCCCGACGACGAGGGCATCAGCCTGCACGGAACGCCAGTCGCCGAATCGCGGAACGCTGTTGATGTCCCTCACCTGCTCAAGGAAGGACGCGCGATCGAGGGGGCGAAACAGTCCGGAACGTTCGAGATCGGCCTGCAGCACATCGGAGACGTTGCCCGCGAGTTGCGGATCGTCCCCGACAAACAGTGGAATCGCGATCGGGATCGGAGCGATCGTTCCTTCCGTCTGCGTCCCTTTGAGTTGTGCCTGCGCCCGAGTCGCCAACCCGCAATTGAATGCGAATCCCATCGCTATCAGACAGACGAAGGCAAGCGCGTGCTTCAGGGGATCTTTCCGGCTCATGCTTGATATCTCATCTGTCAATCGTTGGTCATTTCGATGGTGTGCTTCGCATCGCGGTCGAATGAAGCAACTTTTGGGCGTTTACAACATTTGGCGCGGATCGAAAGTCCAGTCGACGATCTTCCACGCATTGTATTTGTCGGGCGGAAGCCTGAATGGCGCGCACATCCGAACGGCCCTGAGCGCGGCTTCCGTATACACTTGCCCCGCCGCAGTCGGCGGCGCCGATGTGACACGAGGGTCGCCCGCAAGGCTACCGTCGGGGTTCATTTCCCAATGCAATTCGACAACCGGAACCTCCTCGCCGCCACCGGTGCCCGGCGGCCGCCAGCAACCATTGAGCTGCGATTTGAGCATTCCCTTCAATAAATCCTGCTCGCGTGCGGACAATACAGTATCGGTGCCGGTCGCCGTTCCAGCTTCGCGGCCGGTTTTATCGGCCGTCTTGCTTGAGCCCGCCGCCTGCTGACCTTTCTTCCTCGGATCCTTATCGAGCAGCGCTTTCGGAGGCGAGTCATCCGGCGATTTATCGAGGATCGACGCGATCCTGCTCGGATCGAATTTTTTCTTCGCAGCCTCAGCCTTTTTCCTGGCTTCCTCCTGCTTCTTTTTTTTCAGCTCGGCGGCGCGCTTCTTCTTCGCAGCCTCCTCGGCTTTTTTCTTGGCTTCCTCCTCGGCCTTTTTCTTGGCCTCATCTTCCGCCTTCTTCTTTGCCTCTTCCTCCGCCTTCTTCTTAGCTTCCTCAGCCTTGCGCGCCTCCTCGAGCTTCTGCTCCAGAAGTTTCTTGTCGTCAGGCGTCGGACCAGGTGCCTCCTCGGGAGGCGGCGGAGGTTCGTCGAGCTTTTTGGCGATCGGATCAGGCGGAGGCGGCTTCACCTGCTCGGCTGCTTTCGGAGGCTCGGCTGGCGGAGGGGGTTCGGCCTCGGGAGGCGGCTCGGCTTTCGCGACTTCCTGCTCCTGCGGCGGCGGAGGTGGCGGCGGCGCGGCGTTACTCGGCTTCTTCGTGTCGTTCTGGCTGTCGTCGGGCTTCGGTTCTTCCTTGGCCTTTGTCTCGAGATTCTTCGCGTCCTCGCTGCCTTGTTTCAGGCGCAGGAATTCCGACGGCGTAATGATATCCGCGGCGATCGCCGGCGTGTCGGGCGTCAACTCTGGAGCAGAGCGCATGGAAAAAAGCGCCCACCCGAGCAGCGCGGCGTGGAAAGCTAAGGACAGGACAAGTCCGAAGGGCACCGCTAAGTGCCTCCCTTCTCCTGATCGAGAACGAACGACAGCTTCTTGAATCCACCGTCGTTGATGCGCCCCATCACTTTCATGACGACGCCGTATGGAACACCTCTATCGCCGCGCACGAAAATCGTCTCGTCGTAACCGTTCTTCGCAATGGCCTTGAGCTTGGTTGCGAGGTCATCGAGACTGATTTGCGTGTCGCCGATGAAGACGTCACCGTTGACCTTCACTGTGACAGCGAGCGGTTCCTGCTTCGGCGTTGGAATCTGTTGCCCCTTCGCCTCCGGCAGATCGACCGGGATGCCGACTTGCAGAAGCGGCGCGGCGACCATGAAAATGATCAAGAGCACGAGCATCACGTCGACCATCGGCGTGACGTTGATCTCGCTCATCGGGGCATTGCGACCACGGCGTCCACGACCGCGCCCACCGCCGCCGCCCATTTTTATGCTTGCACCCATGTGATCAGGTCCTCACGTCGATCTGACGCGATACGATCGCGGCGAACTCGTCGGAAAAGGCGTACAGGCGCTGAGAGATCGCAGAGGAATCGGCAGAAAATTTGTTGTAAAATACGACGGCAGGAATGGCGGCCATGAGGCCGAGCGCCGTCGCGAAAAGAGCTTCCGCGATACCGGGTGCCACAACTGCAAGAGACGTATTCTTCGATACGGCGATTGACTGGAAGCTCGTCATGATGCCCCAGACCGTGCCGAAAAGACCGACGAACGGCGCCGTCGAACCGACAGTCGCGAGGAACAGCAGACGACGATCGAGGCGTTCCATCTCGCGGCTGATCGTGACGTCCATCACCTTTTCGACGCGAAGCTGGATGCCACCCAGAGCGCGAATGTTGCCTTCGACCGAACGCTTCCATTCGCGCATCGCGGCGACAAACAGCGCGGCCATCGTGATCGTGCGCCCGCGCGAGAGATTCGCATAAAGCTCATCGAGCGACTGACCGGACCAGAAGAGCTGCTCGAAACGATCGCTCTCGACGCGTGCGCGACGGAAGGCAAGCAGCTTCTCGAAAATGATTGCCCAGGACCAAATCGAAGCGAGGCCTAATCCCGACATCACGACTTTGACGACGATGCTCGCCTGCATGAACAGTTCAATGAAGGAAAATCCGGCTGCATTGACCGGAGCAACGACGCCTTGAGCGACATCCGCGGGATTCATTTCACCATCCATGTCGAAGAACTGCGGAGCTCTGTTGGAGCACGCATGAGATTAACGGTCAGAAAGCAATTGGCGATCGCGCGCCGCGGGCCCGCACGCGATTGCGTTTGACGGTGTAATGACGTCCACCCCGGCAGCCATGCCCCGCCGCATGCGCTTCTTTCGGAGCAGACCTTTCGCCGCGCAATATGACCAAACAAGGGCTCCCGTGCCGAGGTCGAGATGGCGCATGCCTTGGTTTATCCACGTAAAATGTCTGGCTCACCCCCGCTTCGCGCCCCTCAAGCTCACCCCGTCCGCTTAAACGGAGGCTACGGCCGGGACGACCGCCTTCGACTCGGCCGCGAACGCCACCAAAGCCACTTGCTCCGAATTTCAGCAAATGACTAATAATTATGCATTTTGCGCTGCAAAATCGAGATTTTCTCAGTCTTTTTATACGCGTTATCTAATGTTCGTGCGGTGCACTTAACGCAACGCGTCATCGATTTTTGTTTTCATGTTACGAAAAAAAGTTGACTAAGAGCCAACTGATACGCGAGTTGGTAATAGCTCGGACAATCAGGCAAAGTGCCACACTTTGCCTGGCCGAAGCTCAATTCTGCGTCAGAAAAAAAGAAATTCACCCGTTCAAGTTGGATGACAGGGAAACGCCGATGAAAAAGGAAGATCCTCACGCTGATCCACGAATAGCCAAGATGTTTTCCGGCGACCGTACATGGTCGCTGGTTGCTGTTGCAGTCCTATGGATGCTCTACGCCTTCGTCTTCTTTGAAGTGAAGGACTACCTGGGCGAACCAAAGGTTGCTTGGACGCTCGCCATATTTGGTGGGCTTGTCCTCTTGTTCAATACCGCAGCCATTTTGGCGATGGTCGCGCACCTCAGCGAGGAGCGTGATGAAATCTACGGGCTAGATCTGCACTACGTCGATCTGGCGAAGAAAAAATCTTACAGCTGATAGGTGGTACCGTGGAAAAGCCTCACTACGAACCTCCCAAGCAATCTGCTCTCGGCCAGCTCTTCGACAGTCTGTTTCTGCTCGTTCTCGTGCTAGCCGCGCTCTTTACGCCTCTCTACCTGAAGCTCGCCGGCGGCGGCAAAATCGATATACCCGTCGCCGACAAGTCGACGTGGGTCGGACTCGGCCAGAATGCAGTTCAAGCTGCACAATGGGAAAAGCTCGGATTTCATCCGGACACCGCTGCTCCGCTCATTACATCAAGGTTTGATTACAGCTTCAGCCCGGTTGAACTCGCCATCACTGCAGTGGTGGTGATCGGCTACTTCGTGCTGCTCTTTGTGTTCTCGAAGAGGGAATACATCGAAGTTCTCGAAGAACGCTTCGGCAGAAAGTGAGAGGCAGCAATGGATAACTTTCAACTCATTGAATATGCGGCTTGGGCCCTGTCGATTGTGCTTGGTCTCTACATGCTCATCGACACCGTCAAGACCAATCGTACGTACAGTGAAGACCTTCTGACTTCCTCCCGGGAAGGCGACATCGACGAGACGCTCGTCATTGATCCGACACATCAAGGGGGGCACAAGTGAATCAAACAACTGCTGTTCACGGAGAGAAGATTTCTCTTCTCCGCGTGCTAGGTCCCGCACATGTGTGGGCACTGGGCGTGGGTATCGTGCTCGTCGGCGAGTACATGGGTTGGAACTTCGCAGTCGGCAAGGGTGGCGCAATCGCAGCTCTTATCGCCTGCTGGGCTGCCGGCCTTCTTTACACCTGCGTTGCTATGATCGACTCGGAAGTGACGTCCACCGTCGCTGCCGCCGGCGGTCAATACGCGCAGTCGAAACACATCATCGGACCGTTGATGGCGTTCAACGTCGGCCTCTACCTCGTGTTCGCATACACGATGCTTGAAGCTGCGAATGCCATTACGCTCGGCTATCTCGTCCAGACAGTCGGACAGATGGCCGGATTCGCAGATGCGCACGACAAGCCGTTCATCGTTTTGGCCATCATGTTCCTAGCATGGCTCAACTATCGCGGCGTCTATGCGACTTTGACCGTGAACCTGGTCTTGACGGCAACGGCTTTCACCGCCGTCGTCATCCTGTTCGCCGGGGTAAAGCCGTGGTCGACCGACTTGCTCAACCATAAGGAAATCCTGAACGGACTCCCTTATGGATGGATCGGCGTCCTTGCATCGCTGCACTTCGGCCTCTGGTACTATCTCGGTATCGAAGGGACGTGTCAGGCAGCCGAAGAAGTCCGGTCACCGGCACGCTCGCTTCCGCTCGGAACGATGACTGGCATCATGACGCTGCTCATCGCTGCAACGATGACGTGGTACCTCTGCTCGGGCTTGATGCCGTGGGAATACCTCGGCCAAGCGACGACGCCGCTCTTCGACGCCGCACGGCTGACAAGCTCGACGCCGTTGATGGTGCTGCTATTCATCGGAACGATGTTCTCGACGCTGGCCTCGGCCAACGGTTGCATCAACGATGCTTCGCGAGCATGGTTCTCGATGGGTCGCGACCGTTATCTGCCGACGTGGTTCGGCGCGGTGCATCCGAAGAACAGGACGCCATTCCGGTCGATCGTGTTCCTGGTGCCTGTCGCGTTGATCTTCGCGTACTTCGCGCCGCTTGATCAGGTGATCACTTTCTCGATCCTGTCAGGTCTGCTCGAATACACGTACATGTCGATCCAGGTGATCTTCTTCCGGCAGATGTGGCCGCTTGACTCGATCAAGCGCGGATACGTGCATCCGTTCCATCCACTGCCGGCTCTTGTGCTCCTGGCCATCTGCTCCACGACGTACTTCGCAGTGTTCCTCGGGTATGGTACCCAGCTCGTTGCGATGATGGTGTTCTTCATCGTCGCCTCGCTCTGGTTCCATTTCCATCGCTACAAGTACGTCCGCCGCGGCGACCAGTTCACGATGAACTGGCCACGGCCGAGAGGTTACTGAGGTCCCTAGGTGGCGCATCCTCGCGGTGCGCCACCTCTTTTCCGAGAGAGAGAACCAGCCATGCCTCTCACGCTTGCTGTTTTGCTGTTGGCCGCGGTAGCTTCGATTCTTCTCTTGCTCGGTCGCCGCGAGGCGCGAGCGGCCGCAACCGCCCGTTATTCCATTCTCGATCCTGCTCTGCAGGTTCTCGATACGCCGAAGGTCGAAGTCGACGCTTGCGGCTTTCCGAAGATGGAAGGGAAATTTCGCGGACGCTCGTTCCGCGTCGCTCTCATTCCCGATACGCTGACGTTTCGCCGCTTGCCGCAGCTTTGGCTCGACGTCACGCTGAGGCGCAACCTGCCAATCGACGGCAGCGTCGCAATTCTCGTCCGGCAATCGGGCGCGGATTATTTCTCGCTGACCGATCAACTCAACGAACGGCTGTCGCCGCCTGAAAACTTTCCGGACGTCTGCCTTATCAAGGGCGACGGCACGGGTGCCCGTCACATCCTCGACCGGATCGCGCCTTATGCGGCGAGCCTTCTTCGTGATCCCCAGTTCAAGGAGATCGCCGTCACGCCGCGTGGCATCCGCATCGTGCGCCAGCTTGCGGAAGGCAAGCGCGGCGATCATCTCATTCTTAGGCAAATCGTCTTCGAAGGCGCCCGGCTCGACGCCGAAGGGCTTGAGGACGTCATCGCGGCGGTGCTCGAAATCGAGAATCTCCTTCTCAACGTCAAGCTGGTGTCTGCCGCATGAATGCACTGCAAGCCGAGCGCAAGCCGATAAACCCCTATCTGGTTCTGGCTCTCGCCATTGTGCTTCCCGGAATGGGGCACGTGGCTATCGGCCAACAGCAGCGGGGTTTTATGTTCGCGATGTTCACGCTGCTGCTGGCGCTGATCACTTGGCAGATCGCGCCGCCGGACCGTTCATTCATCGGGCGATCGGCATTGGGGCTGTTCGTGTGGGCGCTCTCGATCCCGGACGCTTATCGCATGGCGCGGGTGAACTGGGAGGATTGGAAGCGAAAGCATCCTGGATAAGCGCCACAGACACCGTCTCGATTGCGCGTACCGTGAAAGTTTCGCCCGCCTCTACGTTATGGCAGCCCTCCGAGGCGGCAATCCAAGAAATACGAAAAAGCGGTGAGGTTGCCTTGGATGGCCGGGTCAAACCCGGCCATGGAGCGAGGATAAAGACTACGTCGCTCGCAGAGCTCGCTTAGCCCGTTTGTGTGTGAGCGAGAAACGCGCCGCGTACGGCGCTGCTGAGACGCAGCGGCTTGCCTGACACCGATACAAGAACCACCGTAACTTCGGCCTCGACGATGCGCTTGCCGTCGCGCGTGACCGTCTGGATGAGCGTAACGCTCGCACCGCCGATTTCCTTGACGCGCGTTTCGACTTCAAGCAGGTCGTCCATGCGCGCAGGACGAAAGAAATCAAAATTCATTCGGCGGACGACGAACGCAGCGGGCTCGCGACTTTCCGAGCCGTCGATCAACTGGCGTGCATCGGTTCCGAGCAACCTGAGAAAGTCGGTGCGACCCCGTTCGCAAAAGCGCACGTAGGATGCGTGATAGACGACTCCGCCGGCGTCGGTATCCTCAAAATAGACGCGAACAGGAAGGACGTGGCGCTGCCCGCCGTCATCGCGGATGATGCGGCCCGCAAGATCCGGCCACTGATGGTCGCTCACGCTTCGCCTCCGCTGCCGAGCTCGATCATGACAATCTCGGGCGGCGATCCAATTCGAAAGGGCAGCGTAGAACAGCCTAGTCCGCCGGACACGATCAGATTGCGACCGTCTTCTATCTTGTGCCCGTAGATGTAACGCGATCCGAAGCGTGACGGCACGACGGGAGAAAAACCGAATATGCGAACCTGACCGCCGTGCGTATGGCCGGAGATCGTCAGCGAAACTCGATTTGGAACTTTCGGAAAGATATCCGGTTCGTGCGCCATCAGGATGACGGGCGCATCGTCTGTGATCTGTTGCAAGGTATGCGGCAGGTCATCGACACCGGCGTAGCGATAGGTATTCGTGTCCGCAAACTCGTCATCATCGCCGTCATCGTCGAGCGACCCGAAGGCCCATTGATCGCCCAGGCCTGCGAGCCAGAACGGCTTGCCACCCTTCTGCAGACGAACCGCCTGGTTCTGATAAACCGGAATGCCGACGGCCTCCAATGCGAGTCCGGCGCGGGTCGGCCCATGGCGCCGCTCCTGCACCTTCTCCTCGTCCCACCAGTCGTGATTACCGAGCACGGCATGCACGCCGAGCGGGGCCTTGAGACCTGCAAGGGCGCTGGCCCAACTCCCGGCATTCACCGGAGTCGACCATCTGCCAAGGCTGTGCCCGACGACATAATCACCGAGCAACAGGATTGCGTCCGGTTCGAGCCTATTCGTCTGTTCGACGATCGCCGCGACCCGCTCGACGGACATCCACGGCTCGCAGATGTGGAGGTCTGCCAGCACCGCCAGGCGCAGGTTCAGGCTTGGGTCCCAACCGGGTGGTGTCAGCCGGTACGGCGTCACACGCTCACGGAACGACTCCGCGACGGCATAGCTGCTCAGTGCCGTGGAGCCCAGTCCCATTGCAGCAAGCATCTTCAACAGGTCGCGGCGGCTGATCATGAAAAGTCTTCCGAAGATCGATGGCGGCGCAATCTACGCGGTGAGCACGACAGTCGTCCAACAATGCTGGCAAAAGCATGAATTTCGCCGTTCGGCGCGGCCGAGAGCGTCGTTAAGTCTCGTCCGGACCATCGTCAAAGATCGGCAAATCGGGGGTTGGCGTCCTGGCTGGACCGCTGACGCCCAGATGGCGGTAGGTTTTGAGTGTCAGAACCCGACCGCGCGGGGTGCGGCTAATGAACCCCTGCTGCAGAAGGTAAGGCTCGACGATTTCTTCGAGCGCGTCCCGGGGTTCGGAGAGCGCCGCAGCCAGCGTTTCGATGCCGACCGGGCCGCCCTCATAGTTATTGAGAATGCATCCGAGATAGCGATGATCGAGTGCGTCGAGTCCTTCGCCGTCGACCTCTAGCATCTTCAGCGCTCTGTCCGCGACCGCTGCATTGATGACGGCAGCACCTTCGACCGCCGCGAAATCGCGCACGCG
>DASZVX010000010.1:0-11202 GCA_035547255.1 Hyphomicrobium sp. | reverse complement strand
ATTCGCCGACCGTAGGTGCATTGCCGTAGCCAGCCGCCCCTTGACGCCAAGAGGCACCGGAGTTAATCCCCCAAGCGTTCCGTGGTCCTTTTGGCCGGCCGGCTTGCAGCCACGTTAAAAAAGTCGCTAAAGAGGCCGTGTGCGCTCCCGGTTTCCCGCGCCCGGTCCCAACGTCCGGCGCCCGTGGACCGGGTTTTTTGTTGGCGCGAAAGGCTAAGGTCCGATGGCAAAAGAAGAGCAGCATTCCGCCGGGCGCAATTGGCGACCCGAGACCGCCCTTGTTCACGGCGGTACGACGCGGTCGCAATGGAACGAAACCGCGGAAGCGCTCTATCTGACGCAAGGCTTCGTCTATAACACCGCCGAACAAGCCGAAGCCCGCTTCAAGCAGGAAGACCCGGGATTTCAATATACGCGCTTTGGCAACCCGACGACGGCGATGTTCGAGGATCGCCTCAAGATCTTCGAAGGCGCTGAGGAATGTCTCGCCACCGCAACCGGCATGGCGGCCGTCACTGCCTCGATCCTCTCTTACGTCAAAACGGGCGACCATATTGTCGCGGCGCGCGCCATGTTCGGCTCCTGCCGCAACGTCATCGAATCCATCTGCGGACGCTTCGGCATCACCTCGACATTGATCGACGGCAAGGACCTGAACGCCTGGCGCAACGCCATTCGCCCCAACACGAAGTTGTTCTTCTTCGAGACGCCGTCAAACCCGAACCTCGAGCTTGTCGATATCGCGGGCGTCAGCAAGATCGCACGCGAGAAGGGCATCATAACGATCGTCGACAATGTTTTCGCGACGCCGCTGTTGCAACGGCCGATCGCGCTCGGCGCCGATGTCGTGGTCTATTCCGCAACCAAGCACATCGACGGCCAGGGCCGCTGCCTCGGAGGCGCCGTTCTCGGAAAAGCTGAGTTCATCACGAAATACGTTCAGGAATGGCTTCGCCAGACCGGCCCGTCGATCGCGCCTTTCAATGCCTGGGTGCTTCTCAAGAGCCTCGAAACCATGTCCGTCCGCATCAAGGCTCAATGCGCGACGGCCGCAAAAATCGCCGACGTGCTCGCGGACCTCAAGGGTGTGACGCGGGTCATCTATCCGGGCCGCACAGATCATCCGCAGGCGGAGCTTGCCGCAAGGCAGATGCCCGGCGGCGGCCAGATGATCGCTTTTGAGGTCGAAGGTGGCAAAAAGGCGGCGTTTGAATGCCTGAATGCGCTACGCCTCATCATCATTTCGAACAATCTCGGGGACGCAAAAAGCATTATCACGCATCCTGCGACGACGACGCATTTCAAGCTAACTCCGGAACAACGCCAGGAGCTTGGCATTAGCGATGGCATGATCCGGCTTTCAATCGGACTTGAAGCTGCCGAAGATTTGGCCGACGATCTGACGAACGCAGTAAAGGCGGCTAGGGGCTGACGGGGACCAATGACCAAGAACACGCCAGTATCGGCATCGAAACGACGGACGGCCAACCATCCCTACGAAGCGATCACGCGCGGCATCCGCATCCGGGTCGAGCCGCAGTATCTCGAAGATCAATCATCACCCGAAGACAGCCATTTCGTCTGGTCATATGCGGTCGAGATCAGCAATGACGGCCAGGAAACGGTCCAACTCAAATCGCGCATGTGGCGCATCACCGACGCGGTCGGCCACACCGAGGAGGTGCGCGGCCCCGGCGTCATCGGGCAGACCCCGGTGATCCAGCCTGGCGAGTCGTTCAACTACACGTCGGGCTGCCCGTTGAAGACGCCGCAAGGCATCATGGTCGGCAGCTATCAGATGACGGACGAATCCGGCACGCTGTTTGACGTCGCCATTCCGGCATTCTCGCTGGATAGCCCCTACACGCGCCGCAGCATGAACTGATCGCGGTGGCCGGAGATGAGTGCGGAAAGCGAAACTCAGACACCGGCGGAATTGCTGGCTCGTCTCGTCGCGTTCGATACGACGAGCTATCGCAGCAACCTCGGCATCATCGCATTCATCGAAGACTATCTGAGGCGGCACGGCGTTGCATCTCGCCGGGTCGTCAGCCACGACGGTGAGAAATCGTCGCTTTACGCCACCATTGGACCGGACGGCGAAGGCGGCGTCGCGTTATCGGGACATACCGACGTCGTGCCCGTCGATGGCCAGACCTGGACCAGCGACCCGTTCACGATGAGAGCCGCCGACGGCCGTTATTACGGGCGTGGCACGGCAGATATGAAGGGCTTCATCGCAGCCGTTCTGGCGGCAACGCCGGATTTCAAACGCCGCAAGCTCAAGACGCCGATCCATTTCGCGTTTTCCTACGATGAGGAAGTCGGCTGCCTCGGCGTTCGTCCGATGCTCGCGGAACTCGGCAAGGATTTGCCGAAACCCCGCATGGTCATCGTCGGCGAGCCGACGTCGATGCAGGTCGTCGACGCTCACAAGGGTCCGGTGCGCTGGCTCGTCGAAGTCAAGGGCCGAGCCGCGCACTCCAGCATGGCGCCGCTCGGCGTCAACGCCATCACCTACGCGGCGCGCCTTGTCGGCGAACTCGAGCGCATCGAAGGCGAGCTAAAGCAAACCGTCCGCAACGCCCGCTTCGATCCGGACTATCCGACGGTGCAGGTGACAAAGCTCGAAGGCGGCACGGCGTCGAATATCATTCCGATAAGCTGTACGTTCGGCTTCGAGGTGCGCGCCTTGCCGGGCCTCGATCCGGCCGTCATCGAGCGCCGCTTGCGCCAGTTCGCAGACACGGAATGCCTGCCCGAGATGCGCCGCGTCGCACCGGAGGCGGAGATCTCCATAACGCGAACGAACACGGTCACGCCCTTCGGCGCCGACCGGACGTCCGACGTCGTCGCGCTCGCCCTGAAGCTCACCGGCCAGAATGAAACGCACACCGTTTCCTTTGCAACGGAAGCCGGACTGTTTCAGGAGGCCGGAGCCCCGGCCGTCGTCTGCGGCCCTGGGGACATCGCGCAAGCCCACACGGCCGACGAGTGGATCGCCGAAAGCGAGATCGCAAAGTGCATGGGTTTTTTGAAGCGACTCGGAGATTGGGCAGAAACCTAACCCCAGCACATCCTGCGCAAGGCCTCGGAAACGCGAAAAGAAATATGGAGAACGGCGCGAGAGGCTTGACCGTTGGGAAAGCGCGTGTGACATCACTGCGACATCTTTGGGCACTTCTGCACCAACTCAACACTTATTAGTGCCCTGCCGCGCAATCGACGCAGTGTTAGGAGTACGAATACTCCCCTGGCTAGAAAGCCCTCGCGAAAATAGAGACAGCCTCATGCCCCCGCGCTTCAAATCTCTATCGGCCGCCCTCTGCGCAACGATCGCCGGGCTGGCGCTGTCGGCATGTTCAACGACGCCGTTGCCCTCGATTGGGTCGATCAATCCGTTCGGATCGAAGGGCCTTTCTGAAGTCGATCGCGCATTTCTGCAGGCTGCCGGAAGCTGGGACACGAACCACGACAACGTCGTGACCTGCAACGAATGGAAGTCGTACGCCGAAGACCTGTTCAATGGCGCCGACGCGGATCACGATGACTCGCTCGACGCCAGCGAGTGGTCAAATCTCATCAAGGTCGATCGCCTCTTTGAGACCGCCAACCTGCAGTACTACGATGCAAATGGCGACGGCAAAGTCACGCGCGCCGAATTCGTCGATAAACCCAACCCGGCATTTGTCCTGATGGACAAGGCCAATACGTGCAAGCTCGACGGCGCCCAAATCGCCAGCGCCCGTTCGAAGACCGAGTACGATGTTTCGGGCACCAAGGCTCCAAGCGGCGATCCGCGCGACCAGGCCGGCGATATCGGCAAGGTCGCAAACGGCGGCATGCGCTAGATCTCCGCATATCCGCAAAGGCTCATCACTGCGTGCAGCGTGCCAATTGCCGCATCGCGAGGCTGCGGTTGATCGCGACTTGCGAAGGCTTTAGCCGTCCGCCTGCTTCAGGTCGTCGAGAGAGAATGAATAGCGCGACGTGCAAAATTCGCATGTCACGACGATGCGGCCGCTGGCGTCGCGCATATCGGCAAGCTCACCCGCCCCGAAGGCCGCCAACACGGTTTCGACCTTCGCGCGACTGCATCGGCAGAATGAGGACAGCGGAATGGCGCGCTCGATCGCGACCTGCTCTTCATGAAATAGCCTGAGCAGCAGGCGCTCGACGGAGAGTTCCGGATCGAGAAGCTCGTGATCCTCGACTGTCGCTGCCAGCATTTCGACGCGGCGCCAGTCTTCAGCAGCCTCATCGTTCGCATTTCTCTCGGCCGCCGGACTTTGGATCATCAATCCGCCGCCGCGCCGATGCCAGCGTGACGAAACCGATGCGGCTGCACGCGCTGCGATGAACTGGTTCGCGACTGCAATCCGGATGAATGTCGGCAGTCCTTCGCGCTGCTCGAAATAGGCCGCCGCTGTCGCCTGGAGCGGAGCGTTTTCAAATGCGAGAACGCCTTGATATCGTTCCTCGCCAGGGCCGGAATCAAGCGTTAGCGCGAGATGCCCATCGCCAAGGTCCACGCCTTGGGTATTGGCGATATTCAGCTTGGCGGCGTCGTAGCGCGCATATCCGCGCAATCGCCCGGGCGCCGCGTAGTCGGCAACGAGAATTGACACCGCTCCGCTGGCGCGCACCTGCAGATTGAGGTTTCCGCCGTCGGGCAAAGCCGAACCGCAAAGGGCGGCAAGCGCGATCGCTTCCGATAGATACCGGCTCGGCGCATCCGGCATCCCGTGCGGCGTTACGATCTCGTCGAGGGGTTTGCCAAGACGAACGAGGCGGCCGCGGATGTTCGAGCGCCGCGTGCGAAAAACGACGACACAGTCGTCCACCGGCAAGGGAGGCGGCTGCTGTTCGATCGGCATGGAGCGATACTCTCAGCGTTAGCCGCCGAAACACCAGGCGAGAATGGCCTTCTGCGCATGCAGCCGGTTTTCAGCTTCGTCAAAAATAACCGATTGCGGCCCCTCGAGCACCTCTTCGCTCACCTCATGTCCGCGATAGGCAGGCAGACAGTGCATGAAGATGGCGTTCTTATTGGCTTTGCTCATCAGCTTGGCGTCAACCGCGTAGGGCGCCAGCATTTTTTTCCGCTTGGCGGCATCCGATTGTCCCATCGACACCCAGGTATCGGTGACGACGCAATCGGCCCCCTTCACGGCCTCAACGGGATCGGTGCCGATCTCGACATCGCCCTTCTCGCGCCGAACCCAATCGATGAACTCGGCCTCGGGATAAAGGGCTTTCGGGCAGGCGAGCCTGAGCTTGAATCCGAAACGAACCGCCGCGTGCATCCACGATACGGCAACGTTGTTGCCGTCGCCGACCCAGGCCACCGTCCGGCCGGTGATAGGTCCGAGGTGCTCCTCGAATGTTTGAATGTCGGCCATGATCTGGCACGGATGGCTCTTTTCCGTCAGCCCGTTGATGACCGGGATCGTTGCGTGGCGCGCAAGCTCGAGAAGCGTCGCGTGCGCATTGGCACGGATCATAATGCCGTCGGCATAGCGCGAGAGCACACGTGCCGTGTCCGCGACCGACTCGCCGCGACCGAGTTGCAGATCGGTATGATTGAGCGTCAAAGCCCCGCCGCCGAGCTGGCGCATCCCGACATCGAACGACACGCGGGTTCGGGTCGACGGCTTCTCGAAAATAAGAACGAGAACGCAATCCTCAATGCCTTTCGGGCGAAGCTCGGCCGGCACGCGCTTCCCGGCGCGCTTCATCGCATGCGCGTTGTCGATGATCTTGCGCAGCGTCTTGGCGTCAAGGTCGGCGATATCGAGAAAATGCCTCGGGCCCTGTTTGGCAGTCATCAACGTCGGAGCCTTCTCCAGCATCAGCGAACCTCACGAGCGACACGCGAAAGTGCGCGTGACAGCATTTGCACCGCCTCGGCGATTTCCTTGTCCGAGGCGATCAGGGGTGGAAGAACACGGACGCTGTTGTCGCCGGCGCCGACGAGCAGCAGTTTCTCGCCCGCGGCCGCCTTGACGACCTCCTGAGGCGAGACGTGATCTTTAAGTTTGAGACCCGTCAAAAGTCCGGCGCCTCGAATGTCTTCGACGATGTCCGCATGCTGATCCTTGAGGCCTGAAAGGCCCTGCTTCAGATGCAGCGCTTTGGCGCGCACGGCTTCGAGAAAATCAGGCTCGGAAACGATATCGAGCACCGTCGACGCAACGGCCATCGCCAGCGGGTTGCCGCCGAACGTCGATCCGTGCGTGCCGGGCGTCATGCCTTTCGCGGCTTCCGCCGTCGCCAGGATCGCCCCGACCGGAAAGCCACCGCCCAAGCCCTTCGCGACCGCCATGACATCCGGCGTTATGCCGGCCCACTCGTGGGCGAAAAGTTTGCCCGTGCGGCCGACGCCCGTCTGCACCTCGTCGAGTACGAGGAGCAGACCGTGTTGATCGCAAAGATCGCGGATGGCGCGGAGATCTTCCGGCGAAAACGCGCGAACGCCGCCTTCACCCTGGATCGGCTCGAGCATGATCGCCGCCGTCTCCGGCGAAATCATAGCTTCGAGCGCTCCAAGGTCGCCGGCATCGACATGATCGAAACCTTGGGCTTCAGGCCCGAAGCCTTCGAGATACTTTTCGTTTCCGGCCGCCGCCAGCGTCGCCAGCGTGCGTCCATGGAAGGCGCCGCGGAACGTGATGATCCGCTGCCGCTCGGGCTGCCCCGAGACATAATGATAGCGCCGCGCGACCTTGATCGCGCCTTCGCACGCTTCTGCTCCCGAGTTGCAGAAGAAGACGCGCTCGGCAAAGGTCAGCCGCGTCAGCTTCTCAGCGACCGCTTCCTGACCTTCGATGCGATAGAGGTTCGACGTGTGCCAGAGCGTCTCGGCTTGCGCCTTGAGCGCCTCAACGAGAGCCGGATGCGCGTGACCGAGCGCATTGACCGCGACGCCGGATCCGAAATCGAGATACCGCTCGCCATTGTCCGCGATAAGCCAGCAGCCTTCCCCGCGGACGAACACGATGTTCTGCCGGCCGTAGGTGCCCATGACGGCCGTCGATGGCTCGACCGATGGAGAAGAGGAGCGGCCGGGTGTTTTCCCCAGCGCGGCGGGGGAAGTAGCCATGTGCGTGGATAACCCCAGGCGGAAAATCAAAAAGCCGCCCACTTCCGGCGGCTCGAACACAACCATTGATACGCGTTGGCCACATCGCTGTCAACGAATGCCCCATATTCCCGCGGTGCCGCGAGCAGAATGGCAAGCGCTACAACCCAATGGTTGAAAGGGAGGGCTCCAAACAGGCAATTTGAACATATCCCCGGTCGCGAATCGTTCTGTTGCTGCCCCGCAACGTATTCCTGTCAATACCCCTAAGATCGAACCTCTGTCTTGTAGGCGGGATTCAGCATGTTGTAATTTACCCTTGTTGGGCCACGAGATGTGGCGGCATTGACCGCTTCCACGTCCGGCTGTGTATCGGCTCCAACCGCGCCCTGGGCAGCCTTGTATGTGCCGCCCGCGTCTTTAGCGCGTATGTTCCGCGTTTTCCTGAAGTTTTTGCGTTTGTAACCGGTCGGACCGTCGTTCCGCGTCCGCGTGCTGTCGTTGACTGCGCGTGCGCGGATCTCGTGTTCGGTCGTGGTTCTGCGGGCACCGGGGGGTGCACGCCGCTGATGCGGCTCGAGAGGGAGCATACGACGCATGTCTTGGACTGATGAGCGCGTGGATTTATTGAAAAGGCTCTGGTCGGAAGGACTAAGCGCAAGCCAGATCGCCGGCCGCCTGGGAAGTGTGACCCGTAATGCGGTCATTGGAAAGGTTCACCGCCTTGGCCTTTCAGGCCGGGCGACCACGTCGCGCATGAAAACGCACCGGCCGCGCACTCGCATGGCCAATGCCAAGAGACCGGTGAAGCCGCGCTTCGCACAGTCGGGCAACCCGGCCGTCCGCGCGCTTTATATGGATTCGGAAGCCTACGTCCCGCCGGCAGAGGAGATCGAGATCCCGCTCGCCGAGCGCAAGACCATTCAGACGCTGACCGAGTGCAGCTGTCGCTGGCCCATCGGCGATCCGCAAACACCGGAATTTCACTTCTGCGGCCGCACCAAGGTGCCGCTTCTTCCCTATTGCGAGGCTCACGCCCGCCGTGCCTTCCAGCCGGTCGCGCCGCGCCGCCGCGAGCGCACCGAAATCGAAAGCCCGACGGCCACCGCCAACGCCATTCTGGCGGCAGCAGACCCGAAGCAGAGGGCCTAGGATCGAGACTGAGATTCATCCGTAGGCTAGCCGGGGGGCAAGGCCAGCGGAGCACGGAAAGCCAGCAGTCTGCGGGGGCGACTGCTGGCTTTTCCATATCCATTTCGCTAACCGTCTTGGCGCCGTCGATGAGCCGGCATTTTGCCCTATGCTAGCCTGATAGCTCGCGTCGTCATTGAGCAGCCCAGGAGAAGCGCGTGTCGAAAAGCAAAGGCAAAGGGAAGTCGAATAAAGACGAGACGACCGCCGCCGCTCCTCAGACCAGCGACGACGGACCGACAGCCGCCGACCGTAAAGCCACCAAGAAACTCGCCGCGAGCGAAGCCACCTCGAATTTTCCGCACGGCTTTTCGATCGACGCGCCGAAGCTGCCCAAAGCGATAGACGACGCCTCGATGCGCTCCGGAGGCTACCCTTATGATGAGCGCATGAAGCGCGGCGAATACGAGGACCGCCTGCTCGCGCTCCAGATCGAGCTTGCCAAGCTCCAGAAACACAATCTGAAAGAGGGCGGTCGCATCCTCTGCCTCTACGAAGGCCGCGACGGCTCCGGCAAAGGCTCATGCATCAAGGCCTTCAATCAGCACATGAATCCGCGCAACACGCGCACCGTGGCGCTGACCAAGCCGACCGAAACCGAGCGCGGACAACTCTATTTCCAGCGCTATGCCGTGCACCTGCCCACAGCGGGCGAAATCGTTCTGTTCGACCGCTCCTGGTACAATCGCGCCGGCGTCGAGCGAGTCATGGGCTTCTGCACAGAGCATCAGCTAGCGATATTCCTGCGCGAAGCCCCGGAGTTCGAAGGCTTGCTCGTCCGCGACGGCATCAAGCTGTTCAAATTCTACCTGACGATCGGCCGCGAAATGCAACTGAAGCGCTTTTACGAGCGCCGCCAAGACCCGCTGAAGCAGTGGAAGCTTTCCGACATCGATATCGCGTCGCTCTCGAAATACGACGACTACACGGCGGCCGAGGACGAGATGTTCCGCTTCACCAACACGGTGATTGCGCCTTGGCTGGTGGTCCGCGCCAACGACCAACGCCGCGCTCGCCTCGAAACCATTCGCCACGTGCTGCTGGCCATCGACTACGAAGGCCGCGACCTTGAGGCCATCGGCAAGCCCGACCCCCAAATCATCTATTCGCCCACCTAAGGATCACCGCACCAACAGGATCGGCGCCTGAATCGCGGCCGATGCGCGAGAGAGTTCCCGGCCGTCGGAGAATGCCGCGCCGCCAAAGCGCGCAACGACGAAAGAAGGCTTCATGCGCGCAACAATCTCGGTCAGGGCGCCCGGCACGCCGAATGTCGGTCCGGTCGGTGCAAACGAAACAGCGGAAGCCTCTGCCGTCAATAGCCGCGCCTGATAGTCAAGTTCGGCGTGCTCGCCCGAAGTCTCAGCGCCGATCACGAGGTGAACAGCGGCACCGGGCATCGACAGCCGTTCGGCCGCGCGTAGCATCGACGGCAAACGCTCGCCATCCTCGACGATGACGACGACGCCCGCCTTGCTCCTGGTCGGTTGCGCGCCACACAAAAGAAAGCCCGTCGCGCCGCTGACATTGGCAAGCAGCGAATTGACGACCGATTGCCCGCCGAGCGCCGGAATACCAGTCAAAGCAACGATGTTCCAAGGGCCGCGCTCCAGGCACATTTCCGAAATGCGGTCGACGGCGTCACCCTGCGCGAGCGCGTGGCGAACCTTCACCTTATGCGACCGGCTCGCATCCTCGACCACACGCCGGCAGCGCTGCGCCAAGAGCTGGAAGCGGTGCTCGATAGAGGGGATGTCAGGCAGACCGATATCGCCAATACGGCGGAACGGAACATCGCCGCTTTCATCCGCGCTTTGGTCCACGACGATCGTCTCGATCTCGGCGTCATAGGCCGCCGCAAGCCGCATTGGCGCGTCGAGAACCGCCGGCGTGCAGCGCGTCTCGGGATTGAGCCACAGAACGACACGGCCACTAAGCTCGGAAGCCTCGGCCACGTGCGCGATCATGGCGTGTTACCGTCGGCACGATGCGCCAAAGCCTCGGTGACATCGGACGCTCTGATCTGGGAAGCAGCACGTCCGCCGGCAACCGCATCGGCATCTTTGAGCAGATGCAGAAGCGACGTGCGCGACAGTGAAACGCGACCGCCACCACGCCGTATCGCATCCTTGTAGATGATCGGCGCGACACTCGGCGCCAGCGATCGCAAGGCATGATCGGACGCGAGCCGCGCCGCGCCCATGGCAAATTCGTTTTCGGGCATATCCGCAAGCGGCGCTGTCGAATTGAGCTTGGCGACATGCGGGAAATGCTTGGCGATCCCCGGCTCGATCGCTTCGAGCTTCGACCAAGACTGGTCGTCGGCGATCAGAATGATCGTTGCCGCGAACGGCACCGGATCAGCCTTGATGGATATGCCCGGACCGCTGATTGGCTTGATCTCGCGACACGCGAGCACAGCGCTCAAAACCGACCAGGCATTCGGATCGGCCACGAGCCGCCAGGCTTCGATGATCACAAATCCCGATCCGGCGCGCGCCAATTGTCCCGGAACATGCGCCGGACGTCCGAGTGCATCGCGGCCAATCTCACCCAAGAGATCGACGGGCGAAACATGTCTTACGGTCACGACCTTGCGAGATTCAGTCGAGTCGTCGGCCGCGAAATCGAGCGGCATTGCCGCCGACAGTCCGCCGCCAGCCGACGCGGAAGAGGCGACGAAGGCTTCCTCGATGGCGTCGATGGCGGCCACGATCGACAGATCTTCGGCGTACGAGCGCTTGAGCGCCACGAGACTTGGCCGGATGGCGCGTAACGCTGTCTGCCGGACGAGCGCCTCGTACTTTTCGCTCGCCTCAAACTCGACGTTTGGAAGCGTCGCCACGATCGACTGCAACTCGCCTTCGAGCGTCGTGATCTTGGCCTCGACGTTCCGCTTAAGAGCTTCGGGAAGCGCGCGAAAGACGTCC
>DASZVX010000009.1:0-1928 GCA_035547255.1 Hyphomicrobium sp. | reverse complement strand
GTGCCGGCCACGCCTTTCACATCCGCCTGCCCGCCAAGCTTTCCTTCGGTGCCCACTTCGCGGGCCACGCGCGTCACTTCAGAGGCGAACGAACTGAGTTGGTCCACCATCGTGTTAATGGTGTTTTTCAGCTCGAGGATTTCGCCGCGCACGTCGACAGTGATCTTCTTCGACAGATCGCCGTTGGCGACGGCGATCGTCACTTCGGCGATGTTGCGAACCTGGGCGGTCAGGTTCGACGCCATCGAGTTCACGCTTTCGGTCAGGTCTTTCCACACGCCGGTGACTTCGCTCACCTGCGCCTGGCCGCCGAGCTTGCCGTCGGTGCCGACTTCGCGCGCGACGCGCGTCACTTCCGAGGTGAAGACGCTGAGCTGGCTGACCATCGTATTCACGATCGTCGCCGAGGTGAGAAATTCGCCTTCGAGCGGCCTTCCATCGGCTTCGAGCGGCACGGTCTGCAGCAGATCGCCGCGCGCCACGGCGGCGATCGATCGCGTCACCGCGTTGTTCAGCCAGAGCAGATCGTCGATCAGCGAATTGACCGACGTCTCCATCCCGGCCCAGGCGCCGCCTTGCAGGCCAAGCTTCAAACGTTGACGGGTGCGGCCTTGCCGGCCGACCGCCTGGCCGACGAATTCGAGTTGCTGCGCCATGCGCTCGTTCGAGCTGACGATCTCGTTGAAGACGTCGGCGACCTTGCCGGAAAGACCGTCGAGATCATTCGGCAGGCGCACCGAGAAATCGCCGTTGCGCATCGCCTGCAGCGCCTGCAACAGGATGCGCATATCGAGCGAGCCGGGCCCGCCGCTCTTGCCGTTTTTCGTTTTTTTAGGAAGGAAGGGATTGGGACGGGAATTAGGGGATTCTGTGGCGAGACCAGCGCTACTGGCCTCAAGTTGAGATCTGACAGCGCGCGCCACGAAATACCCCTTTCCTGAGAGCAGGGCTGGATTATTCGAGCCGGAATGTGGCGTTAAATCGCACCAATTGTGGCGATTTGTGGACGGCCCGTCAGTAACGAAAAAGTTCCGTTAATGTCGCTTAAGCCTACCGTCGCGTCGCGCTATTGGCGCTTAAACCGAGTCGCTGTCGTGACCGCAATGCCCGGCCGACCGGTGCGGTGATATTGCTCGATCAGGGCCTGCGTATAGTCTTCGGCGTTGACCGTTGGATAGCGCGGCGGATTGTCGACTCCCTGACAGGTCGGCAGGCAGGCGATCTCCGCCGTCGGAGGCGGCCCAACGAAGAACGTCACGGAAAGCCGCTCGTTACCGCTGAAATTCAAGACCCGGTGCAAATTCGACGTGTAAAGATCATTGGTCGCGAGCGCGATCAGATCGCCGATATTGACGATCACCGTGCCTGGAATGGGCGTCACGTCGATCCATTGGCCGGACGAGCTCCGCACCTGCAACCCGCCATTCCCATCCTGCACCACGATCGTGAACGAGCCGTAATCGGTATGGGGCGAGAAGCTCCATTGCGTCCGCTCCAAAGTCTCGCGATCGAGTGGCGGATAATAGTTGTAAACCATGGTGCTGCCGAAGCGACCGTTCTCGCGCTCGAAATAGCCCTCGTCGAGATCGAGGCTGCGGGCGATCGCAAAGCCGAGTCGTTGGATCAGACTGACGCTCTTATAGTGCGTGTCGGTAACGAAGCGGCGGAAACCGGGCAGCACCACCTCTTCCGGCCATAGATGCGGTCCCTGCGGATAGGCATCGCGATGCTCCGCCGCGTTCAAGGCATATTCGCGCGCGAAGTAGAGCCGCTCCTTCTGGTCCGGCGCCTTGTCCTTGTTCGCATCCGGATTAAGCCCACCCGGCGGAACGTAGCCACGCCCCGGCGCGCTCTTCCAAAAAAGCTTGGTCTTTTCGCCCGCGGGCAGATGGAAGAAGCGCAACCCCCAATCGAGCATCGCCTGCAAT
>DASZVX010000008.1:0-4557 GCA_035547255.1 Hyphomicrobium sp. | reverse complement strand
GCATTCATTCTTGTCGTCATCGTTGTCTATCTTTTCCTTGGCAGCGTTCGTGCGACATTGATTCCGACGGTGGCAGTGCCCGTCAGCCTTATAGGAACATTCATCGTTCTGCTGGCCATCGGATATTCGGCGAACACGGTTTCGTTGCTGGCGATCGTGCTCGCGATCGGCATCGTGGTCGATGATGCCATCGTCGTGGTCGAGAATGTCGAGCGTGTCATGGAGGAGCGGCCTGAGCTATCGCCTGCCGAAGCGACCAAGCTCGCGATGCAGGAAATCACCGCTCCGATTATCGCCATTACGCTTGTCCTGCTTTCCGTTTTCGTGCCGGTTGCGTTCATTCCGGGAATTTCAGGAGAGTTCTTTCGCCAATTCGCCGTTACGATTGCGGTGTCGATGTTCTTGTCGGCCATCAACGCGCTTACGCTTTCGCCGGCGCTTTGCGGAATTTTCCTGAAGCCTCATCACGGCCCGCGCCGAGGATTGATCGGCATCATCATGAGGAGCATCGATTACGTTCGCGATGCCTATGGTGCGGCGGTTAGCAAGATGCTTCGGTTTTCGCTGATCGGGCTCGCTCTCGTCGCGGTTTCCGGCGTCGGGATTGTTGCGCTGTCGAAAGTCACGCCCACCGGCTTTCTGCCGGAAGACGATCAAGGGGCGCTGTTTGTAATCGCGCAGCTTCCGGGAGGAGCATCCGTCGTTCGCACGACCAATGTCGTGAAGCAGGCAGAGGACATCCTCAGGGGCGAGACCGCCGTGCAGGATGTGACGTCGGTCATCGGTCTTAACTTCATAGACAACTATTCGCAGGCCAACGGAGCCTTCATGGTGGTGACACTCAAACCCTTCGCGGAGCGGAAAGACCGTTCGCAGGGTGTCAACGCGTTGATCGCTCGTCTTGGTCCGAAGTTCCGTGCGATCGCCGGCGGAACGGTCGTGCCGTTGGCTCCGCCGCCGATCATCGGTCTGGGGTCTGGCGGCGGCTTCGCATATGTCTTGAAAGATCTGCGCGGCGGAGATCCGAAAGCTCTGGCGCAGGTGCTGCGCGGACTTCTCGTTGCCGCCAATCAGGACCCGAAGCTGTCCCGCGTCTTCAGCACATATTCCGCGACGAATCCTACCATCTATCTCGATATCGATCGCGACAAGGTTCAGGTTCTTGGCGTGAAGCTCAATGACGTGTTTCAAGCTTTGCAGGCATCGCTCGGCGGATATTTCGTCAACAACATGAATCTTTTCGGCCGGACGTGGCAGGTCCAAGTGCAGGCCGACGCCGCTGATCGAACGAGCATTGACGATATCTATCGCATCAATGTGCGCAACGACAAAGGCGAGATGATCTCGTTGCGGAGCTTGGTAGAGGTGCGGCCTGTCATCGGACCATCGGCCATTATCCGCTATAACAATCTGCGCGCCGTGACCGTTCAGGGTAGTCCGGCGGCGGGTGTATCGTCGGGCCAAGCTCTGAACGCGATGGAAGCGGTTGCCGCGCGCACGTTGCCTGATGGCTATGCGGGTGAGTGGACGGATACGGCGTTCCAGGAGAAGCGCGCCGAAGGCAAGACTGCAATCATCTTGGGCTTTGCGTTGCTCTTTGCCTATCTCTTCCTGGTCGCGCTTTATGAAAGCTGGACGATCCCCGTTCCGGTTTTGCTATCGGTCAGTGTCGGCGTGTTCGGCGCTTTCGCGGCTATCGTGATGGGCGGTCTGACGCTCGATCTCTACGGCCAGATCGGCATGGTCGTGCTGATCGGTCTTGCTGCGAAGAACGGAATTCTCATCGTCGAGTTTGCCAAAGAGCAGCGGGAGCGCGGCGTGGAACTGCACGAAGCTGCGACCGAAGGCAGCCGGTTGCGTTTCCGGCCGGTGATGATGACGTCATTCGCCTTCATCCTCGGCTTGCTGCCGCTCGTCATAGCTGTAGGGGCCGCCGAACTCGCACGCCGGAATGTCGGCACGCCCGTATTCGGCGGGATGATTTTTGCGTCCTTCATCGGCATATTCGCGATCCCGCCGCTCTACGTCACGTTCCAGGCACTTCGCGAACGCTTACGACCATCGGTCAGGCCGAACGCCAAGATGATGCCGGCGCATCAGCATTCGGAGATACCGGAAGGTTAGCGAGGGGAGACCATGCTGCAGCCAAATGGACGTTGATGGTCCGTCCGAACAATTCGGTTGTTCCCCTGGCAAATCGCGATCCTGTCCGCTGCGGAGACAAAATTCCTGCTTGATTATCGACGGTCGGGCAATTGCACTTTACAGGCGGCAACACCAGATGCTTGAGCCCGCTGTTCGCCATCGGGGTATTGATAACGATCAGCCTGCCGTGATCGTCAATGGTTCTGGCGCTGCCGACCTCCCCAATGATTGCCAGTGGCACGCTTTTGGTCCGAGAACGGTCGTCATCCAAGCTTTCCGAGCCAGGGCTCCGCATTCGGCCCAGACGTCCGCTCTTGGGACGAAGCGACGTTTCTACTTGCCGTTTGTTACGGGCGGGTCCAGCTCGGCACGCTGACTGAGGACGCCAGCATGCAGCAGCGGCCGGCCCCAACAACGCGATTTCGCGGAGAAGTGCGGGGGAGGAGAACCCAAGTGAGGCGGGGTCGCACCTTTAGGGGCGGACACCGCGCTGTGCTTCCGAAGCACAAAAAATTTCACGATCGCCGCTAAAAGGACAGCAGAGTTTGTCTAAAAAGCCTCTAAGCTACAATGCACGAAAATGCACTCATCCGTAACAGGGACTGGAAAGGGGACTGACGCAGTCGATTGAAGAGCAAAGTTGTTCGATTTCATATGGGTACAATACGTTGTTCGGAGGAAGCCCTCTCCACCAAGACCCCGTCTGCCGGTGTCGATTGGCGTCGGTTGCTGCATTTGAAATCCCAACAAAATCAAGGAAAAGTGCTTTCCGGCGTCTGTTGACGTCGACGCTAATCGCCTACCATCGACCTCGCGTTTGTGGACCAATTTGTGGACGAGATGCGGGCTTGCTCATTCTGCCCCGCACTTTCGCTCCTTTTAGGCGGACTCCGTCTCCACCCATCTGGCGAGCGTAGGCGCATAAGCGTCAAGGTCCGCTTTGCCGGGAGGCTGTGTGAAAACGCCCCCATTCAGACGAACAGATGTACGATTCCCGCGAGCTTGAGGAGGGATCAAATGAGGCGGTTCATCGAGGGCGCGGATCGGACGCAGGCGACGCTTCTTCCCAACACGATTGATGACTACATCGACGAAGATAACCCTGTGCGCGTAGTCGACGCCTTCGTCGATGCGCTTAAGCTTGGTACGCTTGGCTTCGACGGGGTGGTTCCTCAAGAGACGGGCCGTCCGAGCTACCATCCGGCAACGATCCTCAAGATCTACATCTACGGCTATCTCAACCAAGTGCAGTCCTCGCGTGGTCTTGAGCGCGAGTGTCGGAGGAACCTAGAACTGATCTGGCTCACGGGTCGCCTGGCTCCCGACTTCAAGACCATCGCCGACTTCCGCCGTGAGAACGGTCCGGCCATCCGCAAGGTATGCCAACAGTTCGTCGCTCTTTGTCGCGGCCTCGATCTTCTGGACGCCAGCATCGTCGCGATCGATGGCAGTAAGTTCAAAGCCGTCAATGCGAAGACTAAAAGCTTCACGCGTGAGAAACTCAAGCGGCGCCTTGGCGAGATCGATGCGGCCATTGAAAAGTATCTCGTCGAGCTTGACCGTGCTGACGAAGTGGCGAGCAAGACCGGAATGTCGGTTCCCGAGGCGCGCCTCGCTCGCGCAGTCAAGAAGTTGGCCTACTGCCGGCGAGAGGCCAATGCCTTGAAGGCGATCGAACAGCGCATGGACATCAGCGGCGAGACGCAGGTCTCGCTGACCGATCCCGATGCGCGTGCGATGGCGACGACGAGCAGAAAGCCCCGCGTGATTGGCTACAATGTACAAACTGCCGTCGAGACGAAGCATCACCTTATCGTCGCGCATGAAGTGACGAACCTCGGCTACGATCGCGACGCTCTGGCGATGATGGCGCGTGCAGCGCGTGAAAAGATGTCCCGCCCCGACATCGAGGCGATTGCCGACAAGGGCTATTATAAGGGCGAGGAAATCGTCGCGTGCGAGGAAGCCGGTATCCCGGTCACGTTGCCCAAGCCACATACGTCAAACGCTGCAGCCCATGGCCGCTTCGATCGCGCCGACTTCACTTACATCGCGGACGATAATGCCTACGTCTGTCCGGCCGGCGGGCGACTGACATACCGCTTCACGAATGCAGAGGCCGGCAAGACGCTGCATTCTTACTGGACGGATGCTTGCGGAAGCTGCGCCATCAAAGGCCGGCGCACCACCAGTAAGCAACGCCGCGTCCGTCGCTGGGAGCACGAGGGCATCCTTGAACGCGTCCAGGAGCGCCTCGACGATGATCCCAATAAGATGTCGTTACGATGCCAGACCGTCGAGCACCCGTTCGGGACGATCAAGGCGTGGATGGGCGCCACTCACTTCAAGATGAAGACACTCAAGCATGTCGCCACCGAGATGGCGCTGCACGTCCTGGCCTACAATCTGAAG
>DASZVX010000007.1:0-24708 GCA_035547255.1 Hyphomicrobium sp. | reverse complement strand
GCCGGCGCAATAGGTGCTCGCTCGGCATGAGGCCGGTGGGCAAGTCCGACCGAACAGAAAAAGCGAAAACGAAAGATCCAACATGTTTGATATCCATCGAGTCGAAATTGACTGGGGTGGCCGCAAGCTGAAGCTTGAGACAGGTCACTATGCCCGTCAGGCCGACGCGGCCGTGATGGCGCAATACGGCGACACGACGGTCCTGGCGACCGTCGTCGGCGCACGCTCCGTGAAGCCCGGCATCGACTTCTTTCCGCTCACCGTGAACTATCAGGAGCGCACGTATGCGGCCGGCAAGATTCCTGGCGGCTATTTCAAGCGCGAAGGCCGTCCGACCGAGAAAGAGACGCTGACGTCGCGTCTCATCGACCGCCCGATCCGCCCGCTTTTCGTCGAAGGTTTCAAGAACGAGACGCAGGTCGTCGTGACAGTGATGTCGCACGATCTCGAAAACGATCCCGATATCCTCGGCATGGTTGCGGCTTCCGCAGCGCTGACGCTTTCGGGCTTGCCGTTCCTCGGGCCGATCGGTGCAGCGCGCGTCGGTCTCATCAACGGTGAGTTCGTGCTGAACCCGATGATCGACGAGATGAAGGACAGCGCGCTCGACCTCGTCGTCGCCGGTACTGCCGACGCCGTGATGATGGTCGAATCGGAGGCCAAGGAGCTTCCCGAAACGCAGATGCTCGAAGCCGTGGTGTTCGGCCACAAGCACATGCAGCCGGTCATTCAGGCGATCATCAAGCTTGCCGAGAAGGCCGCGAAAGAGCCGTGGGATATCCAGATCCCCGACAAGGCGAAGTATGCGGGCGAAGTGAAGAAGCTCGCCGAAAAGACACTCAAGCAAGCTTTCTCGACGAAGGAAAAGGGCAAGCGCCAGGATCTCGTCGCGGAAGCGAAGAAGGCGGTCAGCGAGGGCATCGCAATTCCTGCCGATGATCCGAACGAGAAAGTGCTGCTTTCGGACGCCTTCAAGTCGCTCGAAATGGACATCATGCGCGGCGACGTTCTGAAAACGAAGATGCGCATCGATGGCCGCGATCTGAAAACGGTTCGTCCGATCCTTTCGGAAGTCCATGTTCTGCCACGCACGCACGGCTCGGCGCTGTTCACGCGTGGCGAGACTCAGGCGCTTGTCGTCGCGACGCTCGGCACCGGCGAGGACGAGCAGTACATCGACAGCCTCGAAGGGACGAAGAAGGAGCGCTTCCTGCTCCATTATAACTTCCCGCCCTATTCGGTCGGCGAAGTCGGACGCATGGGCTCACCGGGCCGCCGCGAGATCGGTCACGGCAAGCTTGCATGGCGCGCGATCCATCCGATGCTGCCGTCGCAGGAGGATTTCCCCTACACCCTGCGCGTTGTTTCGGAGATCACCGAATCCAACGGTTCGTCGTCGATGGCGACGGTGTGCGGATCTTCGCTGGCGCTGATGGATGCGGGCGTTCCGCTGAAATCGCCGGTCGCGGGCATCGCGATGGGTCTCATCAAGGAAGGCGACGAGTTCGTCGTTCTGTCCGACATTCTGGGCGATGAAGACCACCTCGGCGACATGGACTTCAAGGTGGCGGGCACCGCGAACGGCGTGACCTCGCTGCAGATGGACATCAAGATCACGGGCATCACCGAAGAGATCATGCGCATCGCGCTCGATCAGGCACATGATGGTCGTATCCACATCCTCGGCGAGATGTCCAAAGCGCTGACCGGTGCGCGTGAGGAACTCGGCGAATTTGCGCCGCGCATCGAGACGATAAAGATCCCAGTCGACAAGATCCGTGAAGTCATCGGTTCGGGCGGTTCGGTCATTCGCGAGATCGTCGCGGAATCGGGCGCCAAGATCGATATCGAAGACGACGGTACGGTGAAGATCGCATCGGCCAATCGCGAGTCGATCGAGAAGGCGCTGGGCCGTATCCGTGGCATCACGTCGGAGCCCGAGGTCGGACAGATCTACAAGGGCAAGGTCGTGAAGATCATGGAGTTCGGTGCGTTCGTGAACTTCTTCGGTTCGAAGGACGGCCTCGTTCACATCTCGCAGCTCGCGCCGGGACGTCCGGAATCGGTGGGCGCGGTCGTGAAGGAGGGCCAAGAGGTCTACGTGAAACTCCTGGGCTTCGACGATCGCGGCAAGACGCGGCTGTCGATGAAGATCGTCGATCAGACGACCGGCCAAGAGATTCCGCGTGCCGAAGGTGAGCCGGAAGAAGTCTTCGAAAGCCGTCCGCCACGTCGCGAAGGTGGCCGTGGCGGTCCTCGCGGTCCGCGCCGTGAGCGCAGCTGACAATCTCAGACGTAACGTACTGAAGAGCCGCCAGATGAGTTCGTCTGGCGGCTTTTTTATTTTTGAGCAGGGCTCGGAACCACCGGCATTTGCCGTGCTTGCAAATGTGGTTCGTGCATTGGACGCGGCCAATGCCCTTCACATGCTTGTGCCACCCATTCAAACCTCGACGGCACGTCCGATGCCAGAAATGAGCTTTGGTGACGCTCGATTGCGCGGCACTCATATCCTTCAGGACACCGAGCGACGCGTTTGAGGCCGCGACGGCGGGTATGCCGGCGAACGCGATGCCAGCGGCGAGCGACGCTCCCGCAAGCCAAAGCTTGGGTTTCATTGATTTACTCCTTTTCCCGAACTCCGGAGAGATTTGCCTCCGGTTGGCCCTAACGGGACAAGGCTAGCGTCGCTAAATCAGGCAGCCAACTGATCAATTGCCGAGGGATGAGAAGTTCACGCGGCTGTTGCAACTTGGCGTCTCAGGCGCGCTCGAAAGCGGGAACATCCGGCCAGAAGACGCGGGCTTTTTCGCTAACTTCCAACGGATCGCCAGTCGTCAAAAGAGTGAGCTTTCCACTTTCATCGCCGTTCAAATAGTGAGGCCGGCGTGCGAGATAATCTTCGAAGCTGTCGGAGACGACTTCGGGTTGGGAAAGAATGCGCGTGAACGGCGGCAGATGCTTGCGAAACAGGTGCTCGACAAGCGGGAAGTGCGTGCAGCCGAGGATGGCGCGGTGCGGGGGCATTCCATCCGTTTCGTTCAAAAGACCTTTTATGCCTTCACGCACGAGGTCTTCGAGGTGCGCCTCGGGCCGTTTCTCCTCGATGGCACCTGCGAGCTCCGAGCAAATCTGCTGGACAACGGTTACCTTCGGACAGCGCTTGAGGATTTCTTCCGGATAGACACCTGACGTCACGGTCCGTGTGGTTCCGAACACGCCGACGGTGTCGGTATTGTACTTCTGCGGGTACTGGGGCGAGGTCACGGCCCAGGGCGTCTGCGTTGCGGCTTCGACGGTCGGCGCGACGATACCGAGGACGTTGTGCGTTCCTGCCCAGCGGCTTTTCGGCAACCACTGCTGCTGCAGACGCCTCAGCGCGACGGCGGTTGCCGTATTGCAGCCGAGGAGCACGAGCTTGGCGCCGCGCCCGAAGAGATATTCGACGCAATCGCGCGTGTAATCGACGATCGCTTCCGACTGGCTGTTGCCGTAGGGCACGTGTGCGTGGTCGGCAAGATAGACGAAATCGGCGGCTTTGAACCGCTCGATGAGGACGCGCAGAACGGTGAGGCCCCCAAGACCTGAATCAAAGACGCCGATCATGGCCCGAGTGTTTGCGATGCTCGAGGGCAGACGTCAACGGCTTCGAAGGTCACTCCGCTGCTGCGGAGGGTGACGCGCTCGGTCCCTTGACTTCGCTGTCATGCTCTTTGAGGCTCTGAAGCGACGGCATGGACACGGTGTTATAGCCGCAGTCGACGAAGTGGACTTCGCCGGTGACGGCACCGGACAAGGGCGACAGCAGATAGAGCGCCGAGCCTGCGACCTCGTCGAGCGTCGGCGTCCGCTGCAACGGCGAATTATCGCGCTGGAAGTTGAAGATGACGCGCGCGTCCGAAACACCGGCGCCGGAGAGCGTGCGCATCGGGCCTGCCGAAAGCGCGTTGACGCGGACGCCTTGCGGTCCGAGATCGGCGGCGAGGTAACGCACGGACGCTTCGAGTGCGGCCTTCGCGACGCCCATGACGTTATAGGACGGCACCCAGCGGGTCGCACCGCCGTAGGACAGCGTAATCAACGAGCCGCCGTTGGGCATCAGGGCGGACGCGCGCTTCGCGATCTCCGTGAAGGAGAAGCACGAGATCACCATCGAATTGATGAAGTTGTCGCGAGTGGTATCGGCGTAACGTCCCGCCAGTTCTTTGGGATCGGAATAGGCGAGCGCGTGCACGACGAAATCGAGGCCGCCCCATTCCTGCTTGATGCGGTCGAAAACCCGGTCGACGCTTGCAAGATCGAGAACGTTACATTCCTCGATGATCTTCGAGCCGAGCGACTGAGCGAGCGGCGCGGCGCGGCGACCGAATGCGCCGCCCTGATACGTGAATGCGAGTTCGGCGCCTTGCCCTGCGAGCACGCGCGCGATGCCCCAGGCAATGGAGCGATCGTTGGCGACGCCCATAACAAGACCACGTTTGCCCGCCATGATCGGACCTGGCTTGGCGATATCGATGTCGGTCATTGGAAGCCTCGTTTTGTCACCAAAAGTACGTCCGCGGACATCGAACCAGCCGCTGCCGCGCTTATATACTCTCATTATAGATCGCCCGTCTGCCGATCTACGATGACGGACGAGGCGCAAGATCGCGCCGTTACTCAAGCATCGTGGCGGCCGAAGATCAGAGTGGCATTGGTGCCGCCGAAACCGAAGCTGTTCGACATCACACAGTTAAGCTCGGCGTTGTCGATACGACTCAAGGCGATCGGCACATCTGCGAAGGCCGGATCAAGTTCCTCGATGTTGGCGCTTTCGCAGATGAACCCGTTGTTCATCATAAGCATCGAGAAAATCGCCTCTTGCACGCCGATGGCGCCGAGCGAATGGCCGGTGAGCGATTTGGTCGCAGAGATCGGCGGGATGTTGCTGCCGAATACAGCGCGAATAGCGTCGATTTCCTTCGCATCGCCGACCGGCGTGCTGGTGCCGTGCGGATTGATGTAATCGATTTTCGGAAGGCCTTTGCCGTCGAACCCCTTGAGGGCGAGGCGCATGCAGCGCTCGGCGCCTTCGCCGGACGGCGCGACCATGTCGTAGCCGTCGGAGGTTGCGGCGTAGCCTTTGACCTCTCCGTAGATCTTGGCGCCGCGGGCTTTCGCGTGCTCCAGCTCTTCCAAAACGACGACACCGGCGCCGCCCGCGATCACGAAGCCATCGCGGTCTTTGTCGTAGGCGCGGCTCGCTTTTTCAGGTGTTGCGTTGAAGTGAGTCGACATCGCGCCCATCGCGTCGAAGAGATCGGACAATGTCCAGTCGAGTTCTTCGCAGCCGCCCGCGAACATGACGTCCTGCTTACCCCACTGGATGAGCTCGGTCGCATTGCCGATGCAGTGGGTGCTCGTCGCGCAGGCCGAAGAAATCGAGTAGTTGACGCCCTTGATCTGGAATGCCGTCGCCAGAGCTGCAGATGGTCCGGAGCACATGGCCTTCGGGACCTCGAACGGGCCGATCTTTTTGGGGCCACCGGTTTCAAGCGTCGTTTCTGCGGCTTCGACGATGGCGCGTGTCGACGGGCCACCGGAGCCGAGAATGACGCCCGTGCGTTCGTTGACGACCGTCGTCGGTTCGAGGCCGGCATCGCGGATCGCCTGATCCATCGCGATCCAGTTCCAGCCGACGCCAGGATTCATGAAGCGCCGCGGCTTTCTCGGCACCATGCTTTCCCATTCGAGATGGGGTGCGCCGTGGACCTGACATTTGAAGCCGAGATCCGCGTATTTCTCAGCGCGCGAGATGCCCGACTTCGCCTCTCTCAGGGAAGCGAGCACTTCCTGAGTATTGTTTCCGATGGAGGAAACAATGCCCATTCCAGTCACAACAACGCGCCGCATGCGCCACTAATCTCCTGCGGTTTTTTTGCGTAGCCCGCGAGGCAATCGGGGCAGTGCGCAACGCTTAAGGGCCTTCATTCGATTTGAGTAGGACCCTCAGATCCTTGGCTGTGTATATCACTTCGCCGTCGGCTTTAAGGACGCCATCAGCTTCGGCGAGCTTCAATTTCCGGGCGATCACTCTTTTGACGTCTATGACATATTCAAGCAATTTGACGTCGGGCGTCACCTCGCGCGTGAACTTGACCTCACCGACGCCGGACGCGCGGCCTTGGCCGCTCAATCCAAGCCAGCCGAGGAAGAATCCCGTCAACTGCCAGAGCGCATCGAGGCCAAGGCAGCCGGGCATCACCGGGTCGCCCTTGAAGTGACAGGCAAAGAGCCAATCGAGGCGCTCGTTCCCTGCGACCTTAAGCTCGGCGACGATTTGGCCCTTACCGCGCGCGCCGCCCGTTTCGGAGATTGCTGCAATGCGGTCGACCATCAGCATCGGCGGCAGCGGAAGCTGAGCATTTCCGGGACCGAAAAGCTCGCCGCGCGCGCAGGCCAAAAGATCGTCAAATTCGTAGCTCGAACGGCGTTCCGCCATGCAATCCCCTCGTCTCGCGGCCGGTAAGGTGAGATTTATTCTAAACAATCCCGCTCCGGTCACACGTCTGCGGCTCCTAACACAGCCTTGGCATAACGCCTAGCACGGCCCGCCGTGGCGTTGTAACGGCGGGATTCAGCTCTAAATACCGGATTCTTGTCGCAAGTTGCGGGTTTTCAGGCATCAGATTATACTTCAAGCTAACAGTGCGTCGCGCCCAGATGGGTGCAACGTGGGAACGTCAGGACGATTGTTCAAACGGAAATGTCAGAGAAATTGCTGATCGAGCCGGATACCAGACCGGTAGCCACGATACCGGATATGCTTCGGCAGGCCGGACTGCGCCCAACGCGGCAGCGTCTGGCGCTCGGCCGCCTTCTGTTTGACAGCGGAGACCGGCATGTGACCGCCGAACAGCTCCATGCCGAAGTCGCGGCGCTTGGCGAACACGTGTCGCTGGCAACCGTTTACAATACGCTGCATCAGTTCAAACGGGCCGGCCTCGTGCGCGAGCTCGCAATCGAAGGCTCAAAAGCCTACTTCGACACCAACACGTCGAACCACAATCATTTCCTGCTCGAGAGCAGCGGCGAGCTTATGGACATTCCCGGGGATGCAATCCGCGTGGAAGGCCTGCCGGAACCGCCAGAGGGCATGAAGATCACGCACGTCGATGTCGTGGTTCGCCTGTCGAAGGACTGACAAGCGCGGACAGGCGAAGCGGCCGTTAAGCCCTTCGCCTCACTTGATCGTTTCGCCCTGATATACACCCCATAATTTCTTCTGCTCGATGTAGCCGCTATAGGCGTCGACCGTTACGCGGCACCAGCGTCCGTCGCAGGTATGGAGATCGGCGATAACTCCGGCCTCGACGTTGGCGACGATGTTCGAATGATCGCTGTCGCTCGCATGAATCGGAACCACCGGCGGCGATGCGTTGGCTTTACGTTCCCAAGGCAGAACCAATGCGGTCCTGCGGCCTGACAGGAACGACTGCAGGACCCATCCCGTGACGCCCTCCGAATCGCGGACCTGCCGCCAGCTTTCGTATTCCTTGACGATCTCGAGGGGCAGACCCGCACGGCGATAAACCCAGCCGGTCGGATAATCGGTCCCCGGGCCGTTCCTGAGATTGACCCGATCCGATTTCAGGCTAACGAAGCGCGGCACCGGCAGACCGCTGCCCGAGGGCGCGGCCGGGGTCTCGCTAGGCTGGGCGCCCAAGGGGGCGAGCGCCGCGGCGAATATTGCAGCAACGTACGCGAAACCGACCACGAGAGGCGGGGCGTGGCGGCTTTGGCGCAGGCGTTTGGGGCGAGAAAAGAACGATGCGGTCATCTGAAGCGTTTCGCGAGCTTCTATTTGATGATGGGTTCAGGGATGAATGGTTGTCGCGTCACATAGTGAATCAGCACTTTGTCTTCGCGAAGGCCATCTGATAGACACGGGGCCGCACTTTCTCAAGCGGACGCGCCCATTGGGCCGAATCGGTCGGCCTTTGAGCAACGGAAAGCGAATGCCAACTCCCACCAAAAAACCCGTCGTCGTCGTTACTCGTAAACTTCCGGACGTTGTCGAGACGCGCATGTGCGAACTGTTCGACACGCGGCTCAATGTCGAAGACAAGCCGATGACGCAGGCACAACTCGTCGAAGCTGCGAAAACGGCCGATGTGCTGGTGCCGACCGTGACGGATCGCATCGATCGCGCCGTGCTGACGCAAGCTGGCTCGCGTCTCCGGCTGATTGCCAACTTTGGAACCGGTGTCGATAACGTCGATCTCGATACGGCGCGCAATCGTGGAATTCTTGTCACGAATACGCCCGGCGTTCTGACCGAAGATACCGCCGACATGACGATGGCGCTGATCCTTGCCGTGCCGCGCCGGCTTGCCGAAGGCGCTGCCTATATGCGCGATCCGGCAACGAAGTGGTCCGGTTGGTCGCCGACATGGATGCTCGGACGCCGGATTTACGGCAAGCGCTTGGGCATTATCGGCATGGGCAAGATCGGGCGCGCCGTGGCCCGGCGTGCCAAGGCCTTCGGCCTGCAGATCCATTATCATAATCGTCGCCGCTTGCCGGAAGACATCGAGGCGGAGTTCGAGGCGACGTTCTGGGAAAGCCTCGATCAGATGCTGACCCGCGTCGATATCGTGTCGGTCAATTGCCCGCACACGCCCGCGACGTATCACCTGCTGTCGGCGCGGCGGCTGAGGTTGCTGAAACCGTCGGCCTACGTGGTCAACACGTCGCGCGGCGAGGTCATCGACGAGAACGAGCTGGCACGGCTTCTGGAAACGGGTGCGATAGCCGGGGCGGGGCTTGACGTCTTTGAGCACGAGCCGGTCGTCAATCCGCGGCTTCTCGCATCGGATCGCGTCGTCGCGTTGCCGCATATGAGTTCGGCGACGGTCGAGGGCCGCATCGACATGGGCGAAAAGGTCATCATCAACATCAAAGCCTATGCCGATGGTCATGCGCCGCCCGACCGCGTGCACGTCGCGATGTTCTGATTTTGCTAATCGCTCAGGATCGGCGTCTCGTTCCAAAGCTGCACCGCGGCGCTGACGTAGAAAATCAGCGTCGCCGCATAGCCCACCGATAGCCACGCAAACTCGCTGCGTGTCAGAGGCGCGAGTTTTGTCGTTGAGCTTGACGACGCGCCGAGCACCGCGGGTGCGATCAGAAGTATCACGCCCATCAGCAGATAGTCGCCGAAACCGAGCGCAAGCCCTATGCCGATGCACAGCATCAGCGCATGAATGATGCGTGCCGCGCGCGGGGCGATGCGCGATGTCAGCGCCTGCAGTATCCGGCCCCCGTCAAGCGGCAAAATCGGCAGAAGATTGAGGCCGTTGAGCAGCGCGCTAAGCAGTGCCAGATCGCCAAAGAGGGGCTCGCTGCTTTGAAAATCGAGAAATGCAAAAAGGATGGTCGTGAGCATGCTCAACGCCGGCCCCATCAGCGCGACGAAGCCGCGTGTAACCTCGTTCGTGCCGAGGCTTTCGCCAACGGCTACCCCGCCGAAGAACGGGACGAAATAAATTCCCCGGACCGGGATTCCCGCCCATCGCATCGCAATGACGTGCCCGAGTTCGTGCAGCAGGATCACGACGAGCAAGCTCGCGGCGAACGAGCTGCCGAACAGCGCATAGAAGCTCGCAAACGTCAGAGCGCCCGTAATCAGGGCGCTTTTGATTTGATCGCGGGGCGTTCGCTCGCCATTGCCAGCGCGAACTTCTGCCGTGCGCTTCAGGCTGAGAGAGCCGCGCAGCAGGGTCAAAGGCAGGATGAGCCGGGGCAAGAATTTCGTATGCGTCAGCTCGCAGGTATTCGTGATTGTGGATTGCCGGTCGTCGCCCGCAACCGCGACGGCGCCGACGTAGTCTTCGCCGAGCCTGTAGATCGGATCGCATTCATTCATCAGAAGGCGGAGCATGATGGCTTCGCCGGGCCGCTCGTCGAGCACTTGGTATGCAAAGGGAAGAGTCCGCTCACCGACGCGGCAGACGCCCGAGAAAACACCGGGCCGTAACGGATCGGGCTCGGTGTCGAGCTCCATCGTCGGCGTGCTTTCCAATTTGATTTTGTGTGCCGAGACGACGGCCCAGCTCACGTCTTTCGGGGCGTCGACGTCGCTTGAAAACACATAGATGCGCCGTTTCACGCCGGCGACTACGTCGAACGGAATGCGCAGCAGTTCCTTGAGCAAGAACGTCAGATATCCGACGAATGGCGGCACGCGTCCTCCTGCTGTTCCTGTTGCTGATTTATGCACGAACCGCAGGTTCGGCGCGAGATCGCTTTGTCGATCGGACTCGCGTGCTTATTCAGCGGCGCAGGCGCTCCCGCCGGTCTGTCGATGGATCGAGAGATCGGTGATTGTCGGCGCCCGGCCTGAAAGAGGATTGTCCGGGTCCCAGGGGATCGATACGACTTCGAAGCGGCTCGCCAGCACGTCGCAAATCAGAAGCCGTCCTGCGAGGCTTTCGCCAAGCCCGAGGATTTCCTTGACGACCTCGGCGGCTTGCAGCGTGCCGATGACGCCGGCAACCGGTCCAAGCACGCCGACCTCAGCGCAATTCGCGACAAGCCCTGGGGGCGGTGCTTCCGGGAACAGGCAGCGCAACGTCGGATAGGGCGTGCCGTCGGCATTTTTTTCGTGCGGCTTGAAAAGCGACACGTATCCGTCGAATGCGCCAAGCGTCGCGTAGGCAAGCGGTCGTTTCGCGAGATAGCAGGCATCCGAGACAAGGTAGCGGGTCGCGAAATTATCCGAGCCGTCGGCCACGACATCGTAGCGGCCGATGAGATCGAGGGCGTTCCCGGCGTTGAGGCGCTCGGCGTGGATCTCGACCTTCACCAGCGGATTGAGGCGGTGAATGGTATCGCGCGCGCTTTCGACCTTGAGGCGCCCGGCGTCCGCCGTGTCATGAGCAATTTGGCGCTGCAAATTATCGAGTGAGACGTGGTCGTCGTCGATAATTCCGATCGTGCCGACGCCCGCTGCAGCGAGGTACATCAGAACGGGCGAGCCAAGGCCGCCCGCGCCGATAATGAGCACACGCGCCGCTTTGAGCTTCTGCTGGCCCGGTGCCCCGACGTCGCGCAGCACGAGGTGGCGCTTGTAGCGTTGCACCTCCTCGGCTGTCAGCGTCGTCATTGCCTTGCCTTTTCGACCTTAGCTTCGTGGCTGCGGTTCTACGAAAAGTTCGCTCGAGAAATAGCGCTCCGCCGAAGACGGGGCGAATGTCACGATGGTCTTGCCAGCGTATTCCGGCCTTTCGGCGACCGAGATGGCAGCCGCGACGTTGGCTCCCGTCGAAATGCCGCCAGGAATGCCTTCGACCTTTGCAACCATGCGCGAAACTTCGAACGACGTTTCGCTGGAGACCGTCACGACTTCGTCGATGAGATCGGTTTCGAGGTTAACCGGAATGAATCCCGCACCAAGCCCCTGGATCTTATGCGGACCTTTGGGCTGGCCGGAGATCACGGCGCTGGTTGTCGGTTCGACCGCGATGATCTTCAAACCCGGAATGCGCTTTTTCAGGGCGCGGCCGCAACCCGTCAGCGTGCCGCCGGTGCCGACGCCGATCACCAGCGCATCAACCTTGCCCTGCGTGTCGTTGTAGACCTCCTCGGCCGTCGTCTTTTCGTGAACGAGAGGGTTTGCCGGGTTGCTGAACTGGCCAGGGATAACGGCATCCGGGAGAGATTTCGCCAACTCCTCGGCCTTTGACAAGGCGGCGGGCATACCGCCCGGGCCGGGTGTCAATTCCAGTTCGGCACCAAGATGCGTCAGGATCTTGCGGCGCTCGATCGACATTGTTTCCGGCATCACCAGGATAAGGCGATAACCGCGTGCCGCTGCGACGAACGCCAATCCAATGCCGGTGTTGCCGGAGGTTGGCTCGATCAAAACCGTTCTGCCGGGTTTGATGCGTCCTTCCGCTTCGAGCGCGTCGATCATCGCGACGCCGATGCGGTCTTTGACCGAAGAGAGCGGGTTGAAAAATTCCAGCTTCAGAAGAATGTCTGCCTTGAGGTTCGCAGCGGCCTTGATTTTCGAGAGTCGGACGAGCGGCGTATGCCCGATCGTCTCATCAATACTCTCATAGACGCGCCCTCGTCCCCACGTGCGCGTGGCCGCGAGTGTCTTGATCTCAAGTGTTTGTGTCATCGGCTTCTCTCGGTTGATCGGCTGCTAGCGCATGTCGGGGATATGGGCGGCTGTTCTCGCAGTTTCGAGGCCGGTCCTCAAGGCCCTATAGCCGCAAACAAGCGTTTAATAAGCAAAGCATTTCTGCATCTTAGCGGCTTCGCGATATCTTTTTTCGCGGAGATTTGGATTGCTTGCGGACGACCTTTTCCGCAACGACGTTTCGTTTTTTGGTCTTTGCTGAGGATGGTCTTGTTTTAGTCCCGGTCGAGCCAAAACCTCCGGCGCCGCGAACCGTGACGGTAACTTCCGCAACTTCGCGGAGATCGGCGCGCGTAACCGGTGCAACGATCATCTGCGCGATCCGTTCGCCGCGTTTGATCGTGAAGGGCTCTTTGCCGAGATTGATCAATATGACTGACACTTCGCCCCGATAGTCCGAGTCGATCGTGCCGGGGCTATTCAAGACTGTAATTCCGAACTTCGCGGCAAGTCCCGATCTCGGCCGTACCTGGGCTTCGCTTCCCGGCGGCAATTCGAAAATCAATCCGGTTGGGACGAGCACACGGTCGCCCGGCGAGAGCGTCGCCGGGTTATCGGCAGGTACGGCGGCAACGAGATCGAAGCCTGCGGCTTCTGCCGTCTGGTATGCAGGCAAAGGAAGACCTTCGGCGTGCTGCAAGCGCCGGATATTGACTTTGGTTTTTATGGGCTGAGGACGCCTGCTCATTCTGCGGCGGCTCGCTTCAGCGTCGCCAGATGCTTGGCGGCGCGCTCGACGATTTTGGCGGCGACGTCCGTTTTGCTCATCTCGGCCCAGCTTTCGACGCCGGTGCTGGTCAGAAGATGGATGGTGTTATTATCGCCGCCCATGACTCCTGTTTGAGGAGATACGTCGTTTGCGACGATCCAATCGGCACCCTTGGACTTCAGCTTCTTTTTCGCGTGAGCCAAAACGTCGTGCGTCTCGGCGGCAAAGCCGACGACGAGCGTCGGGCGTCCTTTGCGCATCTGTGCGATAGCTTTCAGAATGTCGGGGTTTTCGGCGAGGGTCAGTGCCGGAGGAGCGTTCGATGCCGACTTTTTGATTTTAGATGCGCTCGGCGCGGCAACGCGCCAATCAGCAACGGCGGCCGCAAATATCGCGATGTCGGCTGGAAGCGCGGCCTCGACAGCCTCAAGCATCTGTTTTGCCGTCGTCACGCGAACGACGCGAACGCCTAAGGGATCAGCAAGCGATACCGGGCCTGACACCAGGGTTACGTCGGCGCCGAGCTTTGCGGCGGCGGCAGCCAACTCATATCCCTGTTTTCCCGATGAGCGGTTTGCAATGTAGCGCACCGGGTCGATGGGTTCGTGGGTCGGTCCGCTCGTGACGACGACGTGACGGCCGGCGAGCGGTTTGTCTTCTGCGCTGGAAGAAAAATGGCTTTCGACGGCGGCGAGCAGATCGGGCACTTCAACGAGCCGGCCGGGGCCAGCTTCACCGCGTTCGGCCATCTCGCCGACAGCGGGGCCGATGAAGTGGATGCCGTCGCGTTTGAGTTGCTCGACGTTGCGCCGCGTTGCCGGATTGAGCCACATGCGCGGGTTCATTGCCGGCGCGACGAGTACGGCCTTGTCGGTCGCAAGCAGGATCGCGGTCGCGAGGTCGTCGGCGTGTCCGCCCGCCATGCGTGCAATGAGGTCCGCGGTCGCCGGTGCGACGACGATCACATCGGAGTCGCGCGCCAGGCGGATGTGTCCGATCTCGCGTTCGTCATCCAGATCGAAGAGGTCGGTAAAGACCCGCTCATTCGTCAGCGCCGCGACCGAAAGGGGCGTGACGAACTGCTGGGCAGCCTTGGTCATCACGACGCGGACGTGATAGCCGCGCTCGCGCAGGCGCCGGATGAAGTCCAGGCACTTATAAGCAGCGATACCGCCGCCGATGATCAGTAGGATGCGCTTCGCCGAGGACAATCTTTAAGATCCGATGACGATCCGAGAGAGCAAGACTTTATCATATTCCAGCCTGTCGGAAGTTAAGGCAGTTGGGCCGACAACTAGGCCGTGGCACGCGATGCCGCATGACCCATCCGGCCATATCTGGCCTATATCGCCCTAGCTATTCCTTTTGGAGGCGTCATCCATGCGCTTTAGATTTCTACTTTTGAGCTTAATGGCGCTGCTGCCAGCGGCGGCCCACGGTCAGGAGGCGACGAGCAAAGGCGTCACCGTCGCGAATGCCTGGGCGCGCGCGACACCAGGCGGAGCAACGATCGGCGCGGCCTTCCTGGAAATCCGAACGGACAAAAATACGTCGGACCGGTTAACCGGCGTTTCGTCGCCCGTTGCAGAAAAGGCTGAGGTTCATTCCAGCTCCATACAAAACGGCATCATGAAAATGCGCCGCCTCGATGCGATCGACTTCAAGCCTGGCGAGACTTTGGTTTTGAAGCCGATGGGCGATCACATCATGCTCTTCAATCTGAAGCAGCCCCTGAAGGAAGGCGACACTGTCGATCTGACCCTGACATTCGAGAAAGCCGGTCCCATTGCGGTCAAGGCGGGCGTCCAGGCGATGGCAGCCATGGGGCCGCAGGGTGCCCACCATCACTCTGGCGGCGGCATGGACTCAATGTCGCATGACGGAATGATGTCACCTGAACAAATGCCCGGTGACATGCACCATTGAGCATTATCCGTGCTCGGATTTTCCGGCGTCGCGACGGACTTTTTTGTGTCGCGCGGTGACTTGACGCAGACGGAATGATAGTACATGGTGCGCCCGGCTCACGACGGCCGGACCGGTCGCGAGTTTCAAAAAAAAACGAACAAAGGTCCAAGTCTAGGGACGAAACTATTGGGGTGGTGCGCACGGCGCTCCACCCCAATTCAATTTCGGACTTCGCTTGCGTCTCGAAGCGCGCGGTGCCGACGCGGCGCTGCAGTGGTGCTACCGACGTCGCCACATGCGATGCAAGCCTAAGCCACCGTTCCGGCGATCATCGCCAAAATTCTGTACCCCATATGCGCCGTCGGCCTTGATCGGGGCGCCTTTCTCGCGGCAATAACGCCTGCCGTCAGGCCGCCATCGCAGTAAAAGGGGAAAGGATGGGCCGACAAGGGGACATCACCGGCGCCAGCCGACCCTCGCTCCGCCTTATCCTGGCGAGCGTGGCCATCTGGCTTGTCGTTGCGCTTGCGTTGCCGCTGTCGGCTTTGACCCTCAATTTCTTTCGTCTCGGCGGCTCTCCGCTTGGATTCTGGATCACCGCGCAAGGCGCGTTGATTGCGCTCGTCATTCTAGCGTTCGTTTATGCTTGGCGCGCCGGCGGCCAAGCGGCTGCGGAAAGCATATGGCCGAGTTTCGCATTTGCAGGCGAAGCCATCGGTGCTGCGACGCTTGTTGGCTTCACGGGATTCATCGCAGCCATCGGATACGATGCGCTGGCGTTGCCGCTCGGATTGGTTGCGGGCCTTACGCTCCTCGCGATCCTCGTCGCTCCGCGCTTCGTTCTCTATCCGGTACGTTCCATCGGCGGCTTTTTTGCCGTTCGATACGGCGGGAGTGCTGCACGTCGGCTCGCGTTGCTGATTGTGGCTGCTGCGACGGCGATCCTGCTCGCTGCAGATCTAAAGGCCGGCGCTTATGCCTTACAGAGTCTGGCGCGGATCGGATTGCCGGAAGCCGTGACGGCACTCGTTTTGGGCGTGGCCGCCATCTGGCTCGTCGGCAGTGTGCTTACGATCAGGAAGCTGGCGGGCATCACCTTCGCGGCGATCCTGATCGGCCTGATGGTTACGCTCGTGGCGATCGCGGCCCACGCCCGAGGCTGGACGATACCGCATTTGGCGCTTGGCGCGGCGCTCGAAAATCATCTCAGTCTCAACATGACGCTGGTCGTCAACCGGCTCGCCGACGTCGATGCGCTGACGCCGATGACGTCGCCTTTCCTGCAGCTCTCGATGCGGAATTTTGCCGGCCTTCTGCTCGCCGTCGCATTGGGCGTGGTGGCGGCTCCGCACCTTCTCGGGCGGCATGTTTCGCAAGCCGTCGTCGCTCCGGGCGGAGCGGTGCGTCGCACGGCGTTGGCGCTTACCGGGGTTGCCGTCGTCGCAGCGAGCCTACCGCCGCTTGCCGTCTACAATCGTATCGCGTTCGAGAATGTTCTGGCGAAAGGCATAGAAGACGCAGCCATTCCCCAAAAGTTTGCCGGTGCGAGCGAACTCGGATGGGTCAAAATCTGCGACCGGAATTCGCGCAATGTCGCCGATCTCGCTGCAGCGTGTGCCAAGGCGCCCGAACAGCGCGGATTTTTAAGGTTGCAGGATCTCGTCTTCACGACGGATGGGTTCGTCGTCGCAGCGCCGTTCATGGCGAACATCGATCGTTCCTTGCAGTATCCATTGCTCTTTGCCGCGCTGCTCGCCACGCTGTTGATGGGCAATGCACTTGTCGCGGGCCTCATAGATGGCGACGCGGAAGTCAGGCAAAGCGTGTCGCCAGCACAAAGAGGATTGGACTTTCGGTCGGCGACGATCGGCGCGAGCGTGCTCGCCGCGGGCGCCGTTATCGCGAGCGTTTCGATGATCGGCAGCGGCTTGCTTTTGGCGGAGGGGTTCGCGTTGCTCGCCGCCGGTCTTTTCGTGCCGATTGTTCTAGGTCTTTATTGGCGGCACATGAATTCGGTGGGTGCCGTCGCTGCGATGGTGGCGGGGGCTTTCATTGCAGCAGCCTATCTGCTCGGCGTCCACGTCTGGCCGGTCGCGCTCTTCCGCATCTCGGGCGAGCTTTCGGATGCAGAGCCTGACGCGGTACAGACGTTTGCCAACCTCGATACGGCCTTCACCGTTGCGACTGATCCGCAAGCGCAGGCCGCGGCATGGACTGCGCTCCGGGAGCACGCGGCGACGATTGCCAACTGGGGCGGGTTGAAGCCAGCAGCGATCGTGCTCGTGGCGGTGCCGATCGCTTTTGTCGTCGCAATCGCCGCCAGCCTTCTTTTCAGGGGTCGAAAGGCACCGAGCGCGCCTCGCTGAGCCTTCGCGCGAACTGCCGAGTCATCTAAGCTTGGCTGCAGGCGGACCATGCGGAGCGGCGTTCAACCGATGGCGTACGAGATCTACGATCTGATCGTGATCGGCGGCGGCATCAATGGCGCTGGCGTCGCAGCTGATGCCGCGATGCGCGGACTGCGCGTGCTGTTGGCGGAAGCGGACGATCTCGCCGGTGCAACGTCGTCGGCAAGCTCGAAGCTCATTCACGGTGGTCTCCGGTATCTCGAACATTACGAGTTCCGCCTCGTCAGGGAGGCGCTGGCGGAACGCGAGGTTCTGCTTGCCAAGGCTCAGCACATCATTCGGCCGATGCGTTTCATTCTGCCTCATGGCGCGGGCATGCGGTCGAGAACTCTGATCAGGGCCGGGCTTTTCCTTTACGACTATCTCGCAACGCGCAGAACGTTGGGCGGATCGCAGGCGATCGATCTCGGCGCCGACCCTGCAGGAGCGCCGCTGGCGGCCAGCCTGAAGCATGGGTTCAGCTACTGGGATTGTGCGGTCGACGATGCACGTCTCGTCGTTCTCAATGCCATTGCCGCGCGTGAGGCGGGTGCACGCATCGCGACGCGGACGCCGGTTCGCGCTCTCCGATCGGAAGACGGCCTCTGGATAGTGACGCTCGGTGACGAGGCTCGTCACGTTGCGGCGCGTGTTATTGTCAATGCAGCTGGGCCTTGGGTCGGCGACGTGGCGCGGCTTCAAGGATCAGCCGGTGCGCGAGCGGCCGACGTTCGGTTGGTCAAAGGCAGCCACATCGTCGTCCCGAGAATCGCGGGTGCGAGCGACGCTTACACGTTGCAAAATTCCGACGGCCGCGTCGTGTTTGCGTTGCCCTTCGAAACCGACTTCACGCTGATCGGCACAACCGAGCAGCCGCAGACGCAAAATCCGCGAATGGCTAGCGTGACGCGAGAGGAAGAAACCTATCTTCTCGACGCGGCCAATCAGTATTTTCGTGTTCCGCTGAGGCGCGAGCAGATTGTCTGGCGATTTGCCGGAGTCCGGCCTCTCGATGATGACGGGAGCGATGATGCTTCCGCGATCACCCGGGATTACCGCCTCGTCGTCGAAGCGGACGGGACGCCTCCGATCCTGCATGTCATCGGCGGGAAAATCACGACGTACCGCAAGCTCGCGGAAGCGGCCCTCGATCTTCTCGAGCCATATTTGCCTGCGCTTGCTCCTGGTTCGACTAGGTCGGCTCCGCTGCCCGGCGGTGATTTCGAGGGCCGCACGTTCGATGCTTGGTTCGATGATTTCGCGCGCGCCAACGCCGGTTTCGAGCGGACGATGCTGCTGCGGCTTGCACACCGATACGGAACGCGCACATCGCGCGTGCTCGACGGCGCGTCATCGGAACGCGATCTTGGGGAAGATTTCGGTACAGGTCTTAGTGCCCGCGAGGTCGCCTATCTCAAATCCGAGGAATGGGCGGAAACGGCCGACGATATTCTCTGGCGGCGGACGAAAACGGGCCTGCACATTGCTCCGGAGGCGCGTTCAAGCGCCGCCGACGCGATACAGGCCTATCTCGATAAGTCGTGAACGGCGCGTGCGTGCGTTCACATCATGCGGCGGCGCTGGGCGCGAAGGGCGCACGTCGCCGGGCAGACGGATTCGGGACACAGCAGCTGGTTCGCTTTTCGAAGCGCTGCGGCAAGTGCCTGAGCGCCGTTGAGCGTGTCGCCGATGTCTTCCGAGCCGATCAACGCCGCTGCCGACGCCGTCAGTGCTTGGCGCTCGTCATGCTGACATGCGGCGATGATCGAGATCGCCAGGCATTCATCGCGACAGAAGCTGCGGCAGCCGGAAGGAGAAATTTCGATATTGCGCTGGGCATTGGCTTTGACCGCACGAACGAACTTCGAGAGGTCGAGCAGCAGGGCTTTCGCGTGCTCCGGTCCGAGAATTCCGGAGAACGAGTTCCAGGCATCTTCCCAGCATTTGATGTCGCCTGTCGAAAGGCCGGTTAGCCAGCAACGAAAGCCGACGCCGACGAGTCTTTCGGGTGCTCTCGCGGGAAGCGGAACGACTTTCCCAGTCGATCTTGCCGTATCGCTTCGGGTGTTGAGAGAAGGACTAGCCATGAATGCGTTCCTCCGTCGGCTGGACCGGTTGAGGAAGACGGCTATTGGCGCGATGGAACGCGCAAGAAATTCGTTTCATCATCTGCTCCAATATGCGGGGTTCAAGGCCCCGGTATCGGTTGGCGCCGATTGACGGCGCGCGGTGCCGAGACGGCACCGTAAACGTGTGCTACCCCGATCGGAATACGCCGGTCAACCGTTAGCGAACGGCCGTCAATACATTAGAATTTTTATAATTTTCAATTGGCTATAGACGGGAAGATTTGCCCGATACGTGCGAGCGCTTTCAGGCAGGCCAGCGCGCAAATCCGCCAAACGCAATTCGCGCGACGGTGCCCTTTTCGGGAGCGCTCTCGATTTCGAATTCGGCGCTCATTTCGCGAACCAAACGCTGAACGAGCGGCAATCCGATTCCACTGCCGCTAAGCCAAGGTTGTCTTGCTTCGCTGCTTGAACCAGGGCTGCTCGTCGCAGCAGCCATACCGCCGCTTATGCCGCAGCCGGTATCGCGAACGGCGAGAAACACACGGCTATCGGCGAGATAGCCTGTTTCGACATGAACGTCGCCGCCGGGCGGAGTGAACTTGATGGCGTTGGTCAGCAGATTGAGAAGGATCTGGCGCAACGACGTCGGATTGGCAACGACATGTGGTCGGCTTTTGTCCGCCTTGAATCCCAGAGTCAGGTTCCGCGATTGTGCGAGGGCTTGAACGCTCGAGACGGTGCGCTCAACGACAGCGTTGAGATCGAGCGCGATCAGGCGCGGCAGCGCTGCTCCGGGCTTCGTGCTCTCCGACAGAAGCGAAGTGATGACGTCGAGTGCGTGCGTCGCGTTTTCATGAATGTCGGCTGCGTAGCTCAGATAGCGTGCATTTCCCATCGCGCCGAGCCGTTCGTCACGCATGATCTCGGCGGCGGCTGCGATGGCCGTCAACGGTGTTTTGAGTTCGTGCGCAAGTTTTGCGAGATGATCGGGATCAAGAATTGACGAGGGCGTTGTTTGTGAAACGACCGCGGCAGCCGGATCGGCTGTCGTCGTTGGTCGCGCCGGTCTCTCGGAGGCTGACTGATCATCGGTGTCGCCGCGCGAGGGCGCGGCAACGGGCGACGCTTCGGCGCCGTTCTCGTCGACGATACGCAGTACAAAAACTCCCGACCGATTGCTTCCCTGCCGACTGATCGTGCACTGAACCGGCCTCAACCGGCCATTGCTCCAGAACGTCAGCCTCTCGATGGATTTGCCGTTGGCGTTACCAAGGGCTGCGAGTTCGCGCAACCGAGCAAGCGCGGGCGTGGATGCATCGAGCGCGATCGGAAACGACGCATACGCAAATAAGCCGATGGCACGCGATCCCGCCGTGTTCGCGGCGACAATTTCCGCAAGCTCGGGATCGACGATGACGACGCCCATATCGCCGTCGTTATCGAGCGCCGGAGCGCCGTCATGCGCGTGCTGGATCGCGGACGTAAGTGCAGCAGCTGTCATTGTGGAAGTCATCAGATCCCAAGAGCTCCTCAGGCACCCTTGAAATCCGTCTACGCGATTTGCCTATCCGCATTATAAGGAAATCGCTTATTTTCCACTGTCATCCGACGGACGCAGGCCGTTATGCACGCGTTTGCTGGGGTTCGGCGCTAGCTGTCGCGTTTGCGCGGCCAGTTCTTCTGCACAATCGCGAGAATAATGATGCCGAAAGCCGCAAGCCGCGCGAGGTAGAAAAACGGCTGCTCTTCGTCGGAAACATGGCCGAGGCCCAGCATCAACCGCGTTACGGCATCGATTGCAAAGGCAATGGAAAAGCAGAGAAACAGGCTGTCGCGCGATTGGCGCCAGAACCTCAGAAAAAACAGGGCCGCGACGAGAGATGCCATCGCGGCTGCGCCAAGCATGACGGAACTCAGGTCTTTCATGACTCGGTATCCCAGATGAGGCCATAAAGAAGCACGGCCATCGACAGAAGCATCGATAGGTTGCGCCAGAGGGAAAAGTCGATGTCGGGAAACACGAGCTTATCGCAGACCAGAAGCAGATTGTTGATGGTCAGTCCAGCGAAGCAGAGCCCGCTCCACAACAGCAGGCGGTAGCCCCCGCGGCTGTAGGCGAGCAGTAAAAGGTAGGCGCAAACTGCTGCCATCACCGCACACAGAGAGTATATGATCGCTGCGATCACTGGCGATCCTTCCTGATCTTGAACGCGTCTGAAAATTCGCGGAGCCGGCGCGGCTTGCCATGGATCAAATTCGTGACCGGGATGAGGTGGCGCGCATAGGCGTCGGCAAGCCTGTCGACCATTTCGCGGTCTTCATCGGATTGACCCGTAAAGCTATAATGGTCGTCGCTGCAACTTAGGAGGCCGTTCGCGCAGAGGTGCTGCAAAGCGCCCATCGCCTCATTCTCGCTAATGTAAAGTCGCCGTGCGGTCGAGGTCGTCGTCCATCTCTCGTCGGGATTGCGGCGCAGCAACAACAGCGCCTCCAACTGAGCAATAGAGTCGATGTGCCCGAGGACAAAATCGCGAAGATCCTCAGGAATAAGTTCGTCCGCCAATGGAAGAAAATCCTTCTAGGTGCATAGCCGTCGCGGCGGCGCATGACGGCGATCAAAGCGCAACTTTGCCTCACGGGGCACTCAATGCAAGTGCGGTATCCGCATTTAGGCGTCCTGCGGCGGAGGAATCGCAGATTTTAGCGATCTGACGCGGCTGCTTTTTCGTGTCGGGAGTAGTAGTAGGGCGGGCTTTTGCCGTGACGAGCGTCCGGCGGCTGTTTTTGGAGCGGGACTTGCGGGCGGCGCATCAAAAGGATTGCGAGGACAAAGCTGGCGGCACCAATCGCGGTTTCTTCGACCGGATCGACTGGTCCGTTGTCGGTGCGATCGTCGCGCTTGCGGCATTTTCGTATGCGGCGACCGTTCTCTATAAGAACCTCGAAGATATTTCGTGGGATCAGGTTCGTCAGACCATCGCCGCGTTTCCTCTGTCTCGCCTGGCTCTGGCCGGTCTCGCGACTGCCGTCTCCTACCTTGCGCTCATCGGATATGACGTCATCGCGTTGCGGTTGGTCGGCGCCGATCGTGTTCCGCTTCGTGTCACCGCCATCACCTCCTTCATCAGCCATGCCGTGACGTTCACGCTCGGCTTCGGTGTTTTGACGGGCGGTGCGGTGCGGATGCGTCTTTATCGCGCCTGGGACGTCGCGACCGATCAGGTCCTCGCTATCGTTGTGCTTTGCGCGTTGAGCTTTTGGGCAGGGCTCGCAGCCATCGCCGGCATCTGCCTCACGCTTGATCCGGAGCTCGTGGCCGCTTTGGTCGGGCTCGATGTGATGACCTGCCGGATACTGGGGGTCGCTATTCTAGTGGCTCTGGTGGCGTGGCTGATCATTTCGGCGACGAAGCGGACGATGATCGATATTCGCAACTGGCAGCTGCCGCTGCCGGGCGCCGGAACGTCGCTCGCTGCTATTTTGGTCGGAATGGCGGACGTCGCTGCTGCTGCGGCGGCGCTCTGGGTGCTGCTGCCGAACGATCTCGCCGTTACGCTGCCGGGCTTCCTGGTCGTCTTTTCTCTTGCGACCGTGGTCGGCGTGATCAGCCATGTGCCGGGCGGATTCGGCGTCTTCGACGCAATCATTTTGCTCGGCACCGCCAAGGGGACGCCGTCGCCGGAGCTTGTCAGCTCGCTCCTACTTTTCCGGCTGGTTTATTATTTCGTGCCGGTTTCCATCGCGGCAATGATGCTCGTTATCTATGAAATGCGAGCCAGGTCGCGGGTCGCGCACGAGGACAGCAGCCAGACCGCGACGCTGTTCGATCCGATCATTCCGCCACTTGCGGCAATAGCGACGTTTTTCGGCGGTCTGGTGCTGCTCATTTCCGGAACGCTGCCGGCGGAGCGCATGTCGGTCGTGCGTAATTTCATCCCGCTGCCGTTCGTTGAAGCTTCGCACTTCATCGCGAGCCTCGTGGGGACAATTCTGCTCGTCGTGGCGAACGGCCTGGCGCATCGTTTGCGGTCGGCGTGGCAACTGGCGCTTTTGTTGCTCGGCGGCGGCGCCGTCTTCTCGCTGACGAAGGGGCTCGATTTCGGAGAGGCCCTGATCTGCCTCGCGGCTGCGGGGCTGCTGATCGTCGGGAGAAAGGAATTCTACCGGCAGGGCGGTGTGTTCGCCGCCCGTCCATCGGCATCGGTTCTTCTTGCCGTCGCCGTCGCCGTTGGTGCCTCGGCCTTTATCGGCCTCGCGATCTACCGCGGTGTTCCCTACGACAATTCGCTCTGGTGGGAATTCGCGTACCACCGGGATGCGTCGCGATTTTTACGTGCGACCCTCGGCGCGGCGACGATCGCGATCGTCATTGCGGCGTATCAGCTGATGCACAGAGTTGCGCCGGAGCGTCGCAGCGTCTCACCTGCCGGGATGCTGGAAGTCGAGGCGATCGTCCGGGCATCGAAGCAGATCACGTCGGAACTTGCCCTCATCGGCGACAAACGGTTTCTGTTTTCCCAAAGCGGCGACGGGTTCGTGATGTACGGCGTGCGCGGCTCAACGTGGGTCGCGATGGGCGATCCGATTGCAAGCAGAAGCGCCGATCTCGTCGATCTCGTCTGGCGGTTCAAGGAGAACGCGGACGAACATCGGGGCGCGCCGGTCTTCTATCAGGTCGCGGCCGATCATTTGCCCGTCTATCTTGACGCCGGGTTTTCGCTGATCAAGCTCGGCGAAGACGCCTGGGTCGATCTTGAAAACTTTACGCTCGACGGCAAGGTCGGGAGACGGCTCAGGCAAACGAAGTCGCGCGTCGAGCGCAGCGGCGTGTCGTTTGAAATCATCAAGGCCGCCAACGTGGCGAATTTCTTTTGGGCTTTGAGGCGTGTTTCCGATGCCTGGCTCGCCGTGCATGGACGGCGCGAAAAGGGCTTTTCGCTCGGCTTCTGGAATGAAGATTACCTGCGCAGGCACGATGTCGCGGTCGTTCGGCACGAAGGGCGTATTGTTGCCTTCGCGAACATCTTGCGGAAACCCGCTGCGGCGACGGCGTCGCTCGATCTGATGCGGCACGTGCCGGACGCGCCTGAAAGCGTCATGGATTATCTTGTCGTGATGCTGCTCGAACAGGTGAAGGCGGAGGGCTACAAGTGGTTCAACCTCGGAATGGCTCCGCTGTCCGGTTTGCCTGAGCATCGACTGGCATCGCGCTGGGCCAGATTTGCCGGGTTGTTCTTCCGCTATGGCGATCGGCTCTACAACTTCGAGGGCGTGCGCATCTTCAAGAGCAAGTTCAAACCCGAATGGCGGCCAAAGTATCTCGCCTACGAGCAGAGTCTGCGCTTGCCGCAAACCTTGTTCGATATCACCGGGCTCATCAGCTCAAGCCCGCAGCACGTCGGGACGGGACGTCAACGACATGAGGCTTAGAGTGGGGGCGGTATT
>DASZVX010000006.1:0-13291 GCA_035547255.1 Hyphomicrobium sp. | reverse complement strand
CGAGACGGATGCCGTGCTGATGATCGGTGAAATCGGTGGTCCGCAGGAGGCCGAAGCCGGCCTCTTCGCCAAGGAGCACATGAAGAAGCCCGTCGTTGCTTACATCGCCGGTCTTTCGGCACCGAAGGGCCGCCGCATGGGCCACGCCGGCGCCATCGTTTCGGCGTTCGGCGAATCGGCCGCTGAAAAGGTCGAGATCCTGAAGGGTTGCGGTGTGACGATCGCTCCGACGCCGTCGGAAATGGGCTCGACCGTCGCGCAGGTGCTCGGCAAGCTGAAAAAGGTTGCCTGATCTCCGCAAAGACCGGAGCGGGCGGCACCGCTCCGGTCTTTGCACACTGAGCCAAATGATCTTACGCTTGGACGCGGTCCCGTATTGGGAACGCGGAGGCTTTTGGAATGCAGGATACGACGCGCTTGGAAAACTCCACCGAGCTCGATGAGCTCGAGTTGATCGAAGAGTTGAAACGTCTGCGGACGCAAATCCCGGACAATCCGTCGCTAAATCCCATTCTCAACGTCGCATTTGATCTATCGCGGCGTCTTGAATCGCGGGCGGTGTCTTTCGATGCCGTCAAGAATCTTGCAGGCCGATTGATGGATCGGGCCTGCGTCCGTCGTGCCCGCCGGTTGCGCGAAAAGGTCGGCTATGTCGATCAGGCGACGACGATGAAAGAATTCACCGCCTACGTCGAGAAGACGGCAAACGAGGCCTCCGGTTCGATCGAGGCCTTTGCGGAACGCTGGTCGCGCGCCCGTACCGGCATCGTTCTGACGGCGCATCCGACGTTCGGTCTATCCGATGCTCTTTATCGCCGAATGGTCGAAATTGCAGTGGCCGCTCCGTCCGCCAAAGAGGCGACGATCGGTATTCCGCATCGCCCCGAGGAAACGCTGACGCTGCACCACGAGCACAAGTGCGTGCAAGACGCGATCCGCAACCTGCGCAACGCCTATGAAGAGCTGCTCCACGCGTTCTTCAGCGTCGCGTCGCAGAAGTTCGGCGAGGCCGCATTCAAGCTTCAGCCGAAGTTGTCGACCTTTGCCTCGTGGGTCGGATACGACCTCGACGGCCGCAACGACATTTCGTGGACGTTCTCTTTCCACGTTCGCCTGATCGAAAAGCGGGCGGCGCTGGCCGACATCCGTGAGCGTTTCGTCGTTCTGAAGCACAAGCTCGACGATGCGGACGGCCCGCAGCGGATCGCGCGCCAGATCGTCGGCAAGCTCGACCTCGGCATTGCGGCCGTCGACGAGCAGATCAAGGCGCTCGAAGGCTTCGAGCACGACCCGAACTATCTCGCTAAAGCAGCGAACGTCATCACCAAGACGGACGGCTATAACCTTTTGACGGTCGAGCCGCTGCAGACCCTCTTTGAGCATCTGATCGACTCGGTCGAGGCACCGCAGGTCAAGCGCGCCATTGCTGCTCTTTCGGGCCTCGTCGCGGCGACCGGACTTGGCACCTCGCACATTCATCTGCGCATCAATGCGCTGCAATTGAACAACGCCTTCCGCGCCTACGTCCACGAGCCCTGGACGCGCGATCTGACCGAGCGTCAGTCGTTGGCGCGCATTGTCGACATGATCGAGAATTGCCCGCAGGAAACGGTCAATTTCTCGACGCTTGATCTTGAGACGGCGACGGCCATCCGGCAGTTCGCATTGACCGCGCAAATCCAGAAGCACGTCGACAAGGAAACGCCGATCCGCTTCCTGATCGCTGAGGCGGAATCGCCCGCAACAATCCTGATCGCTGTCTTCTTCGCGAAGCTCTTCGGTGTCGATCACATCACCGACATCTCGCCGCTGTTCGAAACGCCGTCGGGCCTCGAGAACGGCGCGCGCATTATGGAGCGCCTCGTCGAAGAGGACACCTATCGCGACTACGTGAAAGGCCGGAAGCGCCTGAGCATCCAGACCGGCTTTTCCGACGCCGGGCGCTTTATCGGGCAGATTCCAGCGACCCTGGCGATCGAGCGTTACTACGACAGCCTGTCGGCGCTGGTCGCCAAGGCCAAGCTCGATGGCATCGAGACGCTGATCTTCTCGACCCACGGCGAATCCATGGGTCGTGGCGCTCATCCGGGCGACCTTCACAAGCGTCTGCATTACCTGATGACGGACGAGTCGCGCCGCCGCTTCGCCGACGCCAAGATCCCCGTGAAGCACGAAACGAGCTTCCAGGGCGGCGACGGATACATGTTCTTCGGCAATCGCGCCTTGACGACGCGAGCCTTGGCGACGGTCGTCATCGACGGCGCCATTCCGGAGCCGACGAGCGATCCGTTCTACGCCGAGCAGAATTTCAACCTCGATTTCTTCCTGCGCCTGCGGGCCTTCCAGCAGAAGCTGTTCGCGCATGACGGATATCGCGCCGTGCTTGGCGCATTCGGCTCGAACCTCTTGTTCAAGACGGGCTCGCGCCCAGTGAAGCGGCAGGGCGAGCACACCTCTGATCGCGGCAACCCAGCCCGGATGCGCGCCATTCCGAACAATGCCATCCTGCAGCAGTTCGGATATCTTGCGAACGTCGTCGCGGGATTGGGCATTGCCGTCGGCAGCGAGGTCGATCACTTCAGCAAACTTGCTCGCTCATCGGATCGTCTGCAGTCGATGCTCGCGATGGTCGGGCACGCCAAGACCATATCAAGCCTCAACGCCATGGCCGCCAACGCCAAGATCTTCGATGCGGGATTCTGGGCCGCGCGTGCATCGTGGGGTAAAGAGCAATCGTTGAACGCGGCGTTTCGGACGCTCGCCACGCATCTGCTGCCTGACGATCGCGAGAACGATATTGCCGAGCTTGTGCATCTTCTGCGTCTCGACGCGATCGATCTTCACGCCATTCTGACCGATCTCAACATTGAGGACGGCGCGACGCCGGATGAGAACCGGCTGGAACTCGATCTCTTGCAGGCGATCCGGCTTGCGGTGATGATGCGCATCTTCATCCTCGCCGCACAGCTTCCGCGATTTACGCCGCAGGATGGCTTGTCACATGCGCAGGTTCTGGAAATGGCGCTCGGCCTCGACATCCCCGAGGTTCTGACCATTTTGCGCAAGGCATTCCCGCACTCCAACAAGAAGTTGGGCGAGAAGGACGAGTTCGACGAGCAGGCGAGCTACCGTCCGCGCGGCATCAACGACTACGGTCGTCTCGAGACGGAAATCCTGACGCCGATGGAGCACTCCTACGAGTTCGTGCGCGAGATCGGCACCGGCATTTCGCATCACTTCGGGGCGTTCGGCTGACCTTTCAGCCGAAGCTCTGTTCTAGCGACGCTTTCGAGCGCGGCGGGCACCACCGCCGCGTTTCTGTTTGAAGTCGGCCGCGGTCAACGCAAAGACTTCTCCTTCGCTCGTCTCCGTATCGAGCCAGAGAAACGGCAAATCCGGTCGCGCGGTTTCGAGCGCCTCCTGCCCCGTTCCAATTTCGACGATCAGATGTCCTTCGGGCGCCAACCGTTCTGCGGCATCTTCAAGGATGCGCCGGACGAGATCGAGACCATCGATACCGCCGAGGTGCGCGATCTGCGGCTCGGCCTGGTACTCCGGCGAAAAGGCCGCGACCTCATCAGCCGCGACGTAGGGCGGGTTCGAAATGATGAGATCGTACGCGCCTTGAGGAATTCCGTCGAACAGATTGGCCTTGAATGTCTGCACGCGCTTTTCGAGGCCATAGTCGCGAATGTTGCGCTCGGCGACGGCCAGCGCATCCGCGGAAATATCGCTGGCATGGATTTCCGCGTCGGGAAACGCTTCCGCTGCAAGGATCGCCAGACAACCTGAGCCGGTGCAAAGGTCGAGGATGCGGCCAATTTCAGACCCACCGGGGATGATGGACGCGAGACGATCGCGCGCGATGAGTTCCCCAATGAACGAGCGGGGCACGATCACGCGCTCGTCGACATAGAACCTGCGCCCTTGAATGTAAGCCGTGTTGGTCAGATAGGCGGCAGGTTTGCGCGTCTGGATACGCCGCGCGATGAGATCATTGACGGCTTGGCGCTCAACTCGCGTCAGCCGGCACTCGAGCCACGGATTGATGTTGTCGATCGGTAGCGCCAGCGCCGAAAGAATGAGGAACGCAGCTTCATCGACGGCAGTCTCCGTCCCATGTCCGAAGACAAGTTCAGCGCGCGTCATGGTCGTGACGGCGTACCTCAGCCAATCTCGGACCGTAACGAGTTCGTCGATGGGCTGTCGACCGCCGTCAGTCATGGAACGCGCAATGCACGGTTACGGCGTTGCGGGCAGTTCATCGAAGCGGATCAGCCGGCGCTGGGTCTCGTCCCAGAGCTTCAACCGCGCGCACCTGATGCTGTCACGTAAGGTCAGCTTGTTGATCGCCTGCAACTCTGGGCTCGCGTCGAGGCAGGCCGTCAGCCGGTAGTTCGGAATCATGCTGTTCAAGTGATGAATGTGGTGCAGGCCGATGTTGCCGGTGAACCAGTTCAGCACACGCGGCAGCTTATAGTAGGAAGATCCAAGCAGGGCAGCGACTTGGAAGTTCCAACCCTCGGCCTTGTCCCACGTCGTTTCCTCGAACTGATGCTGGATGAAGAAAAGCCAGCCACCAGCAGCGGCCGCGATGTGAAGGACCGGCAGACCGACCCAAAGCACGTTGCTAAGCCCGAAGAAATAGACCAGCGGCAGATAGAACGCGACCAATCCGATATTGAGCCCGGCGACGCTGCGCCATGTTTCACGCGGCGGCAATGCGTGCAGCCACGGCAGACGCTGCAGAATGACGAAGTAAGCCGGCACTCCGATTCCGAAAAGGAAGAGCGGATGGCGATAGAGCCGGTAGCGAATTTTTTGCAGCGATGAGAGCTGCAGATATTCGCCGACCGTGAGCGTATCGATGTCTCCGGCGCCGCGCCGGTCGAGGTTGCCCGAGGTCGCGTGGTGCTGGGCGTGTTCGCGCTGCCAGAGCCGGTAGGGCGTCATCGTCAGCAGGCTCATGCACCGCCCGACGAAATCGTTGAGGGGGCGTGAGGCAAAGAACGAGCCGTGTCCGCAATCGTGCTGAATGATGAAGGCGCGGACCAACAGTCCAGCGGCAGGGATCGCCAGCAAAAGCGTCGCCCAATATGCATGTTCGACGGTCGCAAACATGGCTGCGATGACAAGAACGAGAGGTACCAGCGTGCTGATGAGCTGCTGAATCGCAAGTCTTGGCACCGAACCACGATATTTTTGGCAATGGGCGGCCAGCCGGCGGACGCGCTGTTTCTGGCTTTCCGGCATGAGGCCCGGCTCAATGGCCGCGGCCAATCGCGCTTCGCGTTGATTGAGATCGGCACGGCTCTCCGCACGCAGCGGCTGCTTGAGGCTCAGGTTCAAGACGTTTGTCTCCCCTGAGTGGAACGGAAAGTCGTCCACTCGTAGTTTTCGGGTAGCATATTCATCCAATCTCGCAAAACGGCGTTGACGGTACGATCAGCAAAAATGCGTGCGTTACCGTTTGTGCGCCGAAAATGCGGTCGTCGAGGCTCCTGGTCGCTGCAGCTTCAATGAAAGGGGAGCCGATACCGCCAGCTCCCTCAATGGTTGTTTTTGTGTCTTTTGTATGGACCGCCTAGTGCTGGCCCCAAATCTCGACGATCGCGGCCCCCTTGCCCTTCGCAGAGGAGTCGAAGAACCGCGACCGGTATTTGGCTTCGATGTGGTCGATTGCCTGGCGCCGCTGGCTGCCAAGGTCGATCGGGCCATATGTGCCGCCAGCGTCGACGCGCGTCCGAATGGGCACCGTCTCGTCGGAGCCGTCGGCGTAGAAGACCTTGAGTTCGTTCAGAGTGATGGCGCGATCGCGCACCGTGACACGAAGTCGCCGGAAGCCGCCTTCGTTGTTGGCGATCGGAATGACGTCCTTGTCAAAGCCGACGAAGCCAGCCGTCTGAGCGCCGAGCAGGAGCCAGCCCTGGTTATACTTGCGTCCTTCGCCGTTCGGCCCGAGCCAGCCCGGAGCGTAGCGTCCGAAAATTTCGATGCGCGCCTGCCCGTTGAAATTCGGCCGTGACCGATAGACGAGCTGGATCTCCTTGATAAAGCGGTCGCCGCGGAGGTCGATCCAGTTTGTACGCGAGTTCTTCGGAATGTCGGCATTGACCGCAAGCGTATCGCTCTCGCCGTTGTTGTAGACGACCTTCATCTCTTTGATGTGGATGTCGTTATCGAGGACGCGCAGACGGATTTTAGCAAACTTGCCGATCTCGTTGCCGACGCGGATGACGTCGCGGTCGGTCAGGAACCCGACGTATTGGGCACCGAACAGCACATCTCCGCCCGGCGTGGCTTGGCCCGGCGCGGTCTGCGTCGCGATCGGAACCGTCGGCTTGACAGGAATGTCGTCTCCGCGATCGCTTGCGCTCGAGATCAGATGTTCCGAGCGGTCGCGATTATCCGAATATTGGCCGTCCCCGCCGGCGCGATCCATGCGTCGGCCTTCCCGGTCCTGAATGCCGATGATCTGCAACCGTCCCCGGCCGTAGCCCGGCTCCTGCGTGATCTTGATCTGGTCGATGAAACGGCTTTCGTGGGTCGGATTGATCGGCCGGCTACGCTCGCCCCAATACATGTCGATCTGGCGATCTTCGTTCCAGACGGAGCCGTCGCTGTAGACGATCTGCACGCGCCGGATATCGAAGAGCTTGCCCATCGAGTTTTTGATGCGAATGCCTTTATAGGCACCCTTCGCCTGGCGCACGTCGATCGTGTAGTGGTCGAGCGACAGATCGACGTCCGACTCGGCAATGACAATGAGCTGATCATAATGATGGTGGTGACGGTGCCACCGTCTCGCATCGGCGCTCGACAGCATCCCCATCGCCAGGACTGCGCATAGCCCCAGTATCAGTCTACGAAACATGACTTTTGACCCCTCTGGTCCGAAACGCCCGTGCCCCGATTACGAGCGGCACTTTAGCGGTGGAGAGTCAAAAAGGCAGCGGGCGGACGATATTTCCCTGTTGTCGCCAAGCGTTCCGGTGGCTCATGGTGTGAATCTGCAACACAAGCTTTATGTCTATAAGAGAGAGACTTAGGGCGTACGCTTTATGGCCGCGAGAGGTGTGCCGGGGCGCATCTGCAGGCACGTCATCCCATGGCACCGAGACGTCCGGCGACGTGCGACGTTCGTCGGCTGCTTCATTATGCGCTGAGACAAACTGAAAAAGACGGCCGCATACTCTCGGATGTGCAGCGTCGTTGAAGAAGGCGTTGCAAATTTGCCAGCCGCGCCGACCAAAGAGGCACATCTTGACATTAAAATGCGAATCAGTTCGCGCGGGAACTTGAATCTGCCGCAACAGCAGGATGTAGTATTGGAGTAGACCTTTCGCGCCGTTCCATCCCCCACCAGGCGCAGGTTCTATCTTCGCCCACGGTCTCCCCCGGCCGTGGGTTCTTTGTATGTGGGGTTTGCGAACGGCTTATGAACGGCTAGCGGGCGTAAATCCGGCGGCCTTTGCTTCATCCTCGCTACAGAACCAGCGCTCGCCCTTTTCGGTGCGGACCTTCGCCCGGTCGTAGTCAGCGGACCAAGGCAGCGCATAGAATTTCGTCGATGCGCGCACGAATCCCTTGATCGGACAGCCGTCGGGGGCATCGCGTTTCGCATCTTGCCACTGTTGATCGCGCCATTCCTGCGGACGCTGGATTTCGCCCTGCCAGATTCCCTTCTTGGCCTTGCGCGCCGCATCTTCCACGCCACTGAGCGAGCTGAAGTAGGAGCTGACTGCGAAGACGGAGCCACTTTCGACCAGCTCTGTCGCTAAATCCGCTTTTCCGACGCTGCACTGCGCAATCACATACCCGCCCGTGTTTTCTCCGCCGGACGGTGTGCAGGTAACGCGGCGCCCGCGGACGACGCGCGCCAAGTTCGATTTTGCCGCCGATGCGCAGTTCCAGCGGCGACCGTTCGCGCGATAGCAGGGCTGACGTGATTCGGGCGCCTCGACGCCGCCGATACGCACCAGCGCGCCGTCGACGCGCATGAGGTCGCCGGTGATGGCGATTGCCCGGCCGGAAATTTCCGTGCTGACCGTTATCCGCGCCGGGGCGTCAGGAGAGTGCTCAGCGACGGCGAGGCCGTCCGCACTTCGAAGAACCGGCCCGCCGATGTAAATCAATCCGAGCGCTGCGAGCGCCGCGGCTACATGCCGAGGTTTGATCGGCGATTTTCGCGCGATATCCGGCAGAAGTTTCGCTTTCTCCGGCAGAAGCCTGGCTTTCGCGCGCACCGCATCTGCCGGCTTTTGGAAGGCGCTGCCAAGGGCATTGCTAAGTGCTTTGCCAAAAGGCGCGGCGATACCGCGAAACGCGTCGGAGACGACGGCAGACAAGAATTTCGACCAGCGCGTCGCGAGATGGAACGCGGCTGCTGCGAGATCGAGGAGCGCTTCGACGAGGATCGAAAGGAGTTTCGCGAATTGTGAACCCATGAACGAAACGCTCGCGCGGCCCGCTTCGGCGCCCGCATCCGCTGCGTGCTTGACCTTCTCGACGGCCGCGACCCGCACATCGTCGATACGCCGTTGGCGATCGGCGCGCCGCACCAGGATCGTGGTGCGCACGTATTCGCGCCATTCAAAGCCTTCGCTGCGCCTGCGCCAGCCGAACATTCCGGCACTCCCTCCCCGACGATTCGCGCGCGATTATTTGGAACGAAGTATGGCGGTCCTTTGTCGCAAACGTGTGTTCCCACACTCGTGACGGCGACGGTGGAAGTCCGCGCTGGGTCAGTGATACCCTTCGCCGGCCCGCACCTTGCCTCGGAATGTCCAGTACACGAAAACCGTATAGCCGAGAATGATCGGCAGCATGAAGAGCGTCCCGACAAGCATGAACAGTTGTGAACTCGGGGCCGCGGCCGCATCCCAGACCGTCAGTGCGCCCGGCACGAGGTACGGCACATTCGAAATCAAAAGTCCGACAAATCCCAATAGGAACAATGCGACAGCCGCTGCAAAAGGCTCCGCGTCCCTGCCGATATTTTCGATTCCGTGCCAGCAGCGCCACGCAGCGTAAAGCGTGAGCAACGGCACAGGAGCAAAAATGAGAAAATTCGGCCACGCGAACCAGCGTTCGGCGATGCGCGGGACCGAGTACGGCGTCCAGAGGCTGATGACGGCGATTGCGGCAAGCATCACCAGCAACGCGACCTTCGTTGCATCGCGCGCCCAGTCCTGCAGATCTCCGTCGGTCTTATAGATGAGCCACGTCGTGCCGAGGAGCGTATATCCCGCAACGAGGCTCAGACCGCAGAACAGCGCAAACGGCGTCAGCCAGTCGAAGGTGCCGCCCGCGAAATGTCCGTCCTGGGTGGCGAGTCCCTGCAGCAGTCCGCCGAGCACGACGCCTTGCGAGAACGTGGCCACGAGCGCGCCCCACGAGAATGCGAGGTCCCAGAATTCCTGGCGGGGCTTCGCAACCCAGCGGAACTCGAAGGCGACGCCGCGGAAGACAAGCGCCAGCAGCATCACGATGATCGGTATGTAGAGCCCCGACATCACGAGGCCATAGGCTTTCGGAAACGCCGCAAGCAATCCGCCGCCACCGAGGACGAGCCACGTCTGATTGCCATCCCAGAACGGGGCGATGGTGTTCATGATGACGTCGCGTTGGTTTTCGCGGTGCTCGAAATGAAAGAGAATGCCAAGTCCGAGCCCGAAGCCGTCGAGGATGACGTAAAGCGTCACGGCGGTCGCGAGGATGGCTGCCCAGATGAGTGGCAGCACGTAAGCGAGCGTATCCATCGATGCTACTCCTTGCTGCCAAGGGCGCTACGGGTTGCACCTTGCACGGCGGCGAGCGGGTGCGAGCCCGCGGACCGATCGGGATCGCCTTCGGGCGAAACGGCTTTGCCCTCCGGGCCTTTCTCGATCAGCCTGTTGATGTAGAGAATGCCCATCGAGAACACGCTCGTATAGATGAGCACGAACAGGATCAGCGTTGTCAGGACAGCGCCGAATGCAACAGGCGAGACACCGTCGACCGTTTTGAGAATTCCGTACACGAGATAGGGCTGCCGTCCTGTCTCCGTGACCCACCAGCCTGATACGATGGCGATGAATCCGAGCGGCCAAGCATAGGTCAGCGGCTGCAGATACCATGTCGTCTCGAACAGCTTGCGCCGCCACCAGAGAAACGCGCCGACAAAACCGATGGCGATCAGCAGTAGCCCAATGCCGACCATCACGCGGAATGCGAAAAAGACCGGTAGCAAGGGCGGCCGCTCATCCGCTTTGAAATCCTTGAGTCCCTTGAAGAGCCCATCGTACCTGTGCGTGATGATGAGGCTTGCGAGATGCGGAATACCGATTTCAAAATGGTTCATTTCGGCCTTCGCGTCGGGCCACGCGAACAACAGAAGCTCACCCGGCTTGCTGCCGTCCCAGTGCGCTTCCATCGCCGCGACCTTCACCGGCTGGTGTTCCGCCGTATTGAGACCGTGTGCATCACCGATGAAGAGCTGGAGAGGCGCGAGGATCGCGACCATGCCGAGTCCCATGCGAATCATCGTCTTCGCTTCTTCGAGGAAGCGTTTCTGCATGAGATAGCGCGCACCGACCGATAGGACGACCACCGACGTCGTCAAATAGGCGGCCGTGAACATGTGCGCGAAGCGGTAAGGGAAGCTCGGATTGAAGATGATCTCGAGCCAGTTGACGGGCTGCGCGACGCCATCCTTCATTTCGAAGCCAACTGGCGTCTGCATCCAACTGTTGGCCGCCAGAATCCAAAACGCCGAGACAGACGTGCCGACCGCAACGAGGACAGCCGAAAGAACGTGCAAGTTCGGTGAGACGCGCTGCCAGCCGAACAGCATGATTCCGAGGAACGTCGCTTCGAGGAAGAATGCCGTCAGCACTTCATAGCCAAGCAACGGCCCGATGACATTGCCGGCAACCGCGGAAAACCGAGCCCAGTTGGTCCCGATCTGATAGGAAAGGACGATGCCGGAGACGACGCCCATCGCGAACGACACGGCGAAAATCTTGGTCCAGAATCGTGCCAGCCGGTGAAAGTGGGCTTCGCCGGTGATGCGCCAGCGCACGAGGAGCGTTGCGATGAACGCCGCGAGTCCGATCGAGAGGCTGGGGAAAATAATGTGAAACGTGATCGTAAAGGCGAACTGGATACGCGCCAGCATAATGGCATCGACGTCCATGAGCGTGGCTCCTCCGGCGACTCGATTGCGGCGGCATCATGCCGCCATCCGTCCGCGCCGTCGAGGTTCCACGTCGATGATTTGGTTTACGTTTCAGTTACCCTGGGCGATTTGGGAATCGGGAAGCGACCACAGCCGGACGACGCCGTCCTGGCCGCCGGTCAGCAGGGTCCGTCCGTCGTTCGTAAACGCCACGGCCTGGGCGCCGGACCCGATGCCGGGTAACGCCAGCAGCTGGCGCGATCGTTTCAGACTTCGAACGCGCACGACGCCATCCTCCGACGCCGAAGCGAGGAGATCGTCGACGTTCGACATGGCAAGCGACGTGATGCGCTTGTTGTGGCCGCTAAACGTACGCTGAATTCGGTAGGAATTGAGCGACAGAACTTTGACCGTGCCATCCAGACTGCCGATCGCGAGATTCGTTCCATCCGGCGAGAAGGCGAGGTTCGAAATGAAATCGGAATTGTTGCGGTAGGTGCGCCGCGAGTCGCGGCCTTCGACGTTCCATATCTTGACGCTGCGGTCGGCTCCGCCCGACGCAAGCCATTTGCCCGAAGGGTCGGCAGCGACGGCTTGCACGGCGTTCTCGTGGCCTTCGAGAATTGCAGCCGGTGCACTTTCCGACGCCGTTTCCCAGATCGCGAGCGTCCAGTCATGGCTCGCGGCCGCGACGCGATCTTCGGAGCCGACGAACGTCACCGCCCAGATCCGCGCATCGTTGCGCTTGAAGCGATAGAGGCGCCGCTGCGTGTCGAGATCGTAGATTGCAACGGCGCCATTGGCATGTCCGGTGACGACGCGATTGTTGCGTACCGCAAGCGATGTCGCGGGCCCGTCTTCAAGAGCGACGACGCCCTTCGGTCGATGGGAATCGAACGACCAGATTTTGAGTTCCGGCTGATGCGAGGCCGTGACGATCAATCGGCCGTCACCGCTGAGCGCAAGCTCTTCGATCGCCGCGTCGTGCGCCTTGATCTCCGCGACTTGTTTGAGAGCAGGTTCGCTGGCCGCCGAAGCCCCGATAGCCCCCGTCGTGATCGGTGAGTCAGGCACGCGCAGAAGCTGCGGAATACGGTCATGGAAGGCGAATCCGATACCCGCGAGCGCTACGGCAACGATGATTTTGGATTTAAGACCGCGCGTCAGCGGGCGCCGGCCGACGTCCGACTTCGGACGGAGCTTCGGCTTCGACCGCAATTTTTCGGGCGCAGGGCGCGGCGGCGGTGGAAGCGCGGCAGCCTTTTTGTCCTGCGCCTTCTTTCTCTCGGGCTTCGCCTTTTCCGGTTTCGGTTTCTCGACGGCGGCCGGTTTCTTGGCAGCGGCGGGTTTTGCGGCCGAAGCTGCATCAGGTGCGTTTGCGTCCGCCGGCACCTTCAACGAGTCGAAGAAATCGAGAAGCCCTCCCTTGGGGCCTGGAGCGTCGGGCGGCGGCGGGACGACCGTATTCACGACCGCTTCCGCAGCCTGCTTTTCCTCGTCCTTCCGGCGATGACCTTCCGTCTTTTCCTTGAAGCGCTGGAAGATGCTCGGCTTCGGGGCCTCCGGCGCGAGCAGCGCCCCGCGCCAAGCCGCGATCGATTGCGGGCGGCCGTCGACGGCAAGTGCCAGGCCCTGCTGGATGGCATTAAGAAACGTGCCGCGATAACCGCCGAGCGCGGCGTCGCGAACCGGCACCATCTCGTCTTTCAGCATGCGCGATGGAGAATCGGGCGGACGCTTGCCGGTCACCGCGTGGTAGAGCGTCGCCGCGAACGCATAGATGTCGGTCCACGGCCCCTGCTGGCGGCTCGTCTCGGCGTATTGCTCGTAAGGGCTGTAACCGGGCTTGACGAGCGCCGAGACCGTCTTGGTTTTCGAATGCGCGGCGATATCGCTACGCGCCGCTCCGAAATCGATGAGCACCGGATCGCCAAGGCTGCGGATGATGATGTTGTCGGGCGCGATATCCCGGTGCAGGAAGTCGGCATTATGGATGACTTCCAGCGCGTCGAGCAGCGGCCCGACGATGGCGTCGAGTTCCTTCTGTCGTGGCGCCCGGCCAAGATCCTTCAGCCACGTCTTGAGGCTTTTGCCCTCCTCGAAGTGCAGTACCATGTACGCGGTATTGTTCGC
>DASZVX010000005.1:0-27183 GCA_035547255.1 Hyphomicrobium sp. | reverse complement strand
GATTGCCTTTACGGACGTTATTGGGGCGCAACTGAGCACCATCCGTCTCTGCACTTTGAGGTCTGCTACTATCAGGCCATCGATTTTGCGATCCGCCAGAAGTTGGCGCGGGTCGAAGCCGGCGCGCAGGGCGAGCACAAGCTGGCGCGCGGCTACCTCCCCATCGAGACCTACTCGGCGCACTGGCTTTCAGATCCGGGCCTCCATCGCGCGGTCGAGCGTTTCCTTACCAAAGAGCGCGAGATGGTTACGCAATATACTGCCGACTTGACCGAGCTTGGTCCCTATCGCAAAGACGAAACCTAAGGCACGTGCGGATTGGGCCGGGCGTGCGATAGCAGCGCGAGCGAGCCTCATCATGTCCTATGATCCGAACAACATCTTCGCGAAAATCCTGCGCGGCGAAATCCCCTCCCACAAGGTTTACGAAGATGCCGATGCCCTCGTCTTCATGGATGTGATGCCGCAATCGCCGGGGCACGCGCTCATCCTGCCGAAGGTGGCGTCACGCAATCTTCTCGACGCCGATCCCGCCGTGCTCGCGAAGATCATCCCGCTCGTGCAGAAAGTGGCGGTTGCTGCGAAATCAGCGTTCAATGCCGACGGCGTCAGCATTGCGCAGTTCAATGAATCCGCAGGCGGACAGACCGTCTTCCACCTGCACTTTCACGTCATTCCGCGTTACGAGGGCCAGCCGCTCAAAACGCATGCCCGCAACATGGAAGACAACGCGGTTCTCGCCGCCAATGCCGAGAAGCTGAAGGCGGCGCTCGTCGGATAGCGAAGGAACTCTGCTCGGCTTCGGCGCTTTCGTCTGATACGCTGGTGCGATCCGGCGTAGCGGGAGTTGACGCTCATGGCCTTGATCCTTGTAATCGGCGCAAGCCGCGGCATCGGGCTTGAAACGGTGAAGGCGGCGCTCGCGGCGGGACACAAGGTGCGCGCGTTCGCCCGGTCTGCACCGACGATCGATATTTCCGATCCGAACCTCACCAAGGTGACGGGCGATGCACGTGTCCGCGGCGAGGTTGCCGCAGCAGTTCAAGGCGTCGATGCCGTGATTCATACCGTCGGGCTCACGAGCCCGTCGGAACTGATTTTCGGAACGACGCTGTTTTCGGATTCGACGCGCATTCTGGTCGACGCCATGCAGAGCGCGGGCGTTCGCCGCTTGATGATGGTGACCGGTGCCGGCGCCGGAAACAGTCGCGGCCGCATCAATTTTCTCTATGACAACGTGATTTTCCCGATCGTGATGCAGCGTGCCTATAGCGACAAGGATCTGGCAGAAGACATCGTGATGAAAAGCGGCCTCGACTGGACGATTGCCCGGCCAGGTCTATTAACCAACAGGCCGGCGACGGGACGCTATAAAATCTTGAATGAAACAAAGGACTGGCGAGGCGGCCTCATCTCGCGTGCCGACGTCGCGGATTTCCTGGTCAAGCATGTCGATGATGCGGCGCTGTTTGGAAAAGCGCCGCTTCTGATCGACTGATTGCTGCAAAAAGAAAAGAGCGCAGCTGGTGTGCTGCGCTCTTTCTCAATCTCGTCGCGCCTTGATCCGCGCAACTACTCTTCTTTCTTTTTGCGCGGCACGCTCGGCACCGCGCCAGACTCTTTTGGCTTGTCGCCCTTTTCCTTTGGACCGGGAAGCGCCTTCTTCGGCGTTGCATCGGCGAGCACGGGCTGCGGAGCGTCGTCGTCCGTCTCCTCGTCCTCAGGCGATCTGGTCCGCTTCGACGGATCGAGAGGCAGGAAGTCGAACGCAAGTTCGCGGTCGGGACCCTTGCCCTTCACCAGTACCTTGACCGTGCCGCCGTTTTCGAGTTTGCCGAAGAGCAGCTCTTCCGCCAGTGGCTTCTTGATGTGCTCCTGGATGACGCGCGCCAACGGCCGCGCACCGAACTTCTCGTCGTAGCCCCTTTCCGCCAGCCAGCGCGTCGCTTCATCCGACAGTTCGATCGAAACGCTACGATCGGCGAGCTGCGCCTCAAGCTGGAAGATGAACTTCTCGACGACCTGCGCGATGATCTCTGGCGGCAGACCTGAGAACGGCACAATGGCATCAAGACGGTTGCGGAACTCGGGCGTGAAGAGCTTGGTCACCGCTTCGGTGTCCTCACCCTCGCGCTTCGACCGATTGAAGCCCATCGGCGGCCTCGCCATGTCGGAAGCACCCGCGTTCGTCGTCATGATTAAAATGACGTTACGGAAATTGACCGATTTGCCGTTGTGATCCGTCAGCTTGCCGTGGTCCATCACCTGCAACAGAATGTTGAACAGGTCGGGATGCGCTTTCTCGATTTCATCGAGCAACAGCACGCAATGCGGATGTTGATCGACACCATCGGTCAATAGACCGCCCTGGTCGAAGCCGACGTAGCCCGGCGGCGCACCGATCAGACGCGAGACCGTGTGCTTCTCCATGTATTCCGACATGTCGAAGCGCAAGAGTTCAACGCCCATCAGATTGGCGAGCTGCTTTGCAACCTCAGTCTTGCCGACGCCGGTCGGGCCCGAGAACAGGTAGCAGCCGATCGGCTTCTCCGGCTCACGGAGTCCTGCTCGCGCCAGCTTGATGGCACTCGACAGAGCTTCGATCGCCTTGTCCTGGCCGAACACCAGCCGCTTCAGATCGCGGTCGATATGGGCAATGACTTCGGCGTCGCTCTTGGTAACCGTCTTCGGCGGGATGCGTGCCATCACCGCGACCGTCGCCTCGATTTCCTTGGTCGTGATCTTTCTCTTTCGCTTGCCTTCGGGCAACAGCATCTGCGAAGCGCCCGTCTCGTCGATCACGTCGATCGCCTTGTCGGGGAGCTTGCGGTCATGGATGTACTTGGCCGACAGATCGACCGCCGCCTTGATGGCTTCGTTGGTGTACTTGACCTTGTGATAATCCTCGAAGACGGACTTCAAGCCTTTCAGGATTTCAATCGCGTCATCGACCGTCGGTTCCTTCACGTCGATCTTCTGGAAGCGACGAACGAGGGCACGGTCCTTCTCGAAGTGCTGGCGATACTCCTTGTACGTCGTCGACCCGATGCAGCGCAGCGTGCCTGACTGGAGCGCCGGCTTCAGCAAGTTCGAAGCGTCCATTGCGCCGCCCGAGGTCGCCCCAGCGCCGATGACCGTATGGATCTCGTCGATGAAGAGCACCGCGCCCGGGAAGGCTTCGATTTCCTTCATCACGGCTTTTAAGCGCTCTTCGAAATCGCCCCGGTAGCGCGTACCAGCGAGCAGCGCGCCCATATCGAGCGCGAAGATCGTCGCGCCCTTCAACACGTCCGGAACCTGGCCGCTGACGATCTTGCGCGCCAAGCCTTCGGCGATGGCCGTCTTACCGACGCCCGGATCACCGACGAAGAGCGGGTTATTTTTCTGGCGACGGCAGAGCACCTGCACGGTGCGCATGACTTCCTGCTCGCGGCCGATCAACGGATCGATCTTGCCGTCGCGCGCTTTCTTGTTGAGGTTCACGCAATAGGTATTCAGCGCGTCGCCGGGCTTTCTCTCCTCGCCCTCGGCCGCCGAGACGTCGTCATCGACGCCACGAACCGTGCGCGGCTCGAACATCCCGGGACGTTTGGCAATGCCGTGCGCAATGTATTGAACGGCGTCAAATCGCGTCATTTCCTGTTCCTGCAGGAAATAAGCGGCATGACTCTCCCGTTCTGAGAAAATGCCGACGAGCACGTTGGCGCCCGTCACTTCCTCACGGCCAGACGTCTGCACGTGAACGATGGCACGCTGCACGACCCGCTGGAACGAGTTCGTCGGGTGGGCATCCCGCGCCGACTTTGAAATGATCGGCTTCAGCTCCGTATCGAGGTACTCGATGAGACGAGCCCGCAACTGCTCGAGATCGACCGAGCAGGCGCGCATGACGGCCGCCGCATCGCGATCGTCAACGAGCGCCAGCAACAGGTGCTCAAGCGTTGCAAACTCGTGGTGGCGCACATTCGCATACTGCACCGCGCGGTGCAGCGAAGCCTCGAGATTTTTGGAGAGCGATGTCAATCGAGTCCTACTCTTTCTCCATAGTGCACTGTAAAGGGTGGCCATGTTGCCGTGAAAAGTCCATGACCTGCGTCACCTTGGTCTCAGCGACCTCGTATGTGTAGACGCCGCAAATTCCGACACCTTTGTGGTGAACATGCAGCATGATGCGCGTTGCGTCTTCCTGTCCTTTGTTGAAGAAACGCTGCAGAACAAGAACGACGAACTCCATTGGTGTGAAGTCGTCGTTGAGAAGAAGAACCTTGTAGAGGCTCGGCTTCTTCGTTTTTGGCCGGGTCTTGGTGACGATGCCCGTTTTGGAATCGCCATCGCGATCGTCGCGACCCGGGCCGTTCGGCGGATCGTTGCTTCCTGCAAGCCGGATCGGTGCCACCATACGCAATCTTCTTTCCGTCATCTCCCGCCTCGAGGAAATCCCGAATCCTTCTCTCCTTCGGAATCTAGTCGCCAATACGGACCCGGGCGAGGCAGAAAAGCTACGCTCCACTGCCCAAATACGAGCCCAGATGGCCAACAATGCGTTTCGCCAAATATCCAAGGGAACGCCCACGCCAACCAAGACCACAATATAAGCACGGCTATCGGCAAAAAACAGAACGGGCAAAGCGATTGAGCTACGCCCTTCGTAGAATTTTTCTGCATCGTGCCTTGGCTCCTCCCACGCCGTTTGCGCGTATGGCGCTTCCAGGCAAACGCGTGGCCATGCGGTCGCAGCAGCCCAGAGTTGAGCGCTTTCCGATTGGCTATGTCCCGTTGATTTTGGCCACTCCGGCCACAATCCTCGCCAACCGTTCTGGAACGCCCGGTTACCCTTCTTTTACCGCGTTTTTTAACGTTACCGCAGGCCCTCCCCGCTACACTCTATAACGCATCTTCGAGGTCCGGACCGGTGCTCCGGCGCCTAAAAGGTGCCTAAAAACAGTGCTCTGCTGAGGTTTGAGGTGGGGCTAAAGAGCCGTGGGAGCCAAATCCGGCGAACTTGCGGCAGAAGGGCAGTCAAGCAAGCCGCCTTGTTTTCCGGGCGGCCAGAGGGATTAGCGTCGTGTTTCGACGTGTGTTTGCGTTTGCGCTCTTGTTTCTGGCGTTGGCCGGAGGAATTCCGGTGCGGGCGGCCGCGGCCGTGCAAAAGCACGCCGCCTTCGTCATCGATGTCAATTCCGGCGCGGTTCTGCACAACGACGACGGCGATGCCGTTCGTCACCCCGCCTCTCTGACCAAGATGATGACGCTTTATCTGACATTCGAGCTGCTCCAGAGCGGCCGTCTCAAGATGTCGGATATGATGACAATCTCAGAGCGGGCCGCGAGCGTCGCTCCCTCGAAGCTCGATCTCAAGCCCGGCGATCAAATTTCCGTCGCCGACGGCATCAAGGCGATCGTCACGAAATCCGCCAACGACATCGCCGTGGCTCTCGCAGAAAAGATCGGCGGCACGGAAGCCAACTTCGTCCGGCTGATGAACACCCGCGCCCGCGAGCTCGGGATGACGAAATCGCACTTTGAAAATCCATCGGGGCTTCCCGACGACAATCACGTCTCGACGGCGCGCGACATGGCGACCCTGGCGCTGCACCTGATGGACGATTTTCCGGGCTATTATACGATCTTTGCGACCCGCACGTTCACGTATCGCGGCAAGTCGTACCGCAACCACAACACGATGCTGAACACGTTTGCCGGTGTCGACGGCATCAAGACCGGGTACACGCGCGCTTCCGGGTTCAATCTCGTCACATCGGTTCATCGTGGCGGCCGTCATCTCGTCGGCGTCGTCTTCGGAGGCTCGACTGCCGCGGCGCGGAACGCCGAAATGCGCGTCCTTCTGACGAAAGCATTTACGCGCGCCTCGACCGCCAAAACCCGAAAACCGATGTCGATCGCAAGGCTCAATGGCAAGCCAAAGGTCGCGGCGCGCCCGGTTTCCCGCGATCCGCAAACACGGGATGTCGCCGTCGCGGAGCCAAGTGCACGGCCTCAGAAATCCCCGCCGCAGCGCGTCGCGGATACCGGAAGCCGCGAACCGCCAATTCAGATTTTCAAGGTCAAGCACATTCCGCTCGTCGCGAAACCGGCTGCAGAGTCCGCCGACGAGACGACGGATACGCAGGATACGGATAGCCCGAGAACGGGCAGCGCCGTTCAGACGGCTAACGTCGATAACGGCTCGGACGCCGGTTTTCTCGCCGCCGCCGAACGCCTTGGCCATCGCGCGGAAATGCTAGGTGCTTCGGACAGGATCCCCGCTGCTGAACCCACGCCTATCGCAAAGCCCGCCGCCTTTGCTCCAGCATCGGAGCCCGTGGGCGTGGCTGAGCCACCTCCCATGCCGACCGCGTCAACCGATCGGGCCGGCCCCTCCCCCGAGTCTCCCCAGCGCGGACTACCGCCCTCGACGCTCAACGCGCAGGCCTGGGCATTGACCGGGCGATCCGCTCCGCCACCCGCTCCGGCGCAATATGGACAGCGTCAGACGACGCGCGTCAGTGCCGAGGCCGGTGGCTACGAGGTTCAGATCGGGGCTTATGGCTCGATCGCTGACGCCCAGCGCGCCCTCAATTCCGTGCAGGATCGGGCTCGTCGGCTCCTCGCGGGCGTTCCGTCCGTGACGCATCCGGGAACGGTAAATGGCCGCCAGATCTTCCGCGCCCGGTTTGCAGGATTTAACGCGGATCGCGCGGCGTCGACCTGCACGGAGCTTCGCCGCAAGGGCGTCGATTGCTTCGTGATGGCCGGACAATAGGCTCCCGGCTCAAGCCTTGCCGCTCAGCAACGCGTAGTTGCCCCCCGTCGCTGTGATGTCGGTCGAGCGCGTGCGTTCGGTTGCGAAACGCAAGAGATAGTTCGGACCGCCTGCCTTCGGTCCGGTTCCGGAAAGCCCCTCGCCGCCGAACGGCTGGACGCCGACCACGGCGCCGATCTGATTGCGATTGACGTAGAGGTTTCCGACGCGGGCATTTTCCGCGACGTATTGGGCAACGCTTTCGATGCGGCTATGCAGGCCAAGCGTCAGGCCGTAGCCGGTGGCGTTCAACGCGGCGATGACTTTATCGAGATGGTCGCGCTCATAGCGGATCATGTGCAGGATCGGTCCGAAGACTTCGTGATCGAGCTTGGCAAGCCGGTCGATCTCATAAAGCGCCGGCGTGACGTAGGTTCCGGCACGGCACGCTTCAGGCATCGCGAGATCTATGATTTCTCTCGCCTCGCGCTGCATGCGGACCTTGTGACTTTCGAGCAGGTCCTGTGCCGTCTCGTCGATGACCGGGCCGATATCCGTCGCATAATCGAGCGGATCGCCGACGTCGAGCGCCTCGATCGCGCCCGCAAGCATTGAGCGGATGCGCGAGGCGCTCTCGTCCTGGACAAACAGGATGCGCGCCGCCGAGCACCGTTGTCCGGCACTGTCGAAAGCCGAGCGGACGGCGTCCCGTACGACTTGTTCCGGCAAAGCGGATGAATCCGCGATCATCGCGTTGATGCCGCCCGTCTCTGCGATAAGCGGAATGATGGCGCCGCGTCGGTCAACGAGCGTCTTCTGGATTGCCCAGGCGGTCTCGCCGGACCCCGTAAAGACAACGCCTTGGATGCGTGCGTCCTTGACGAGCGCTTCGCCGAGCTTTCCACCGCCCGTGACGAGGTGCAGGACATCTCTCGGAATGCCGGCCTCGTGCAGGAGCTTGACCACGAGGTAACCTGCAAGCGGCGTCTGCTCGGCCGGTTTCGCGATCACTGAATTGCCGGCTGCGAGCGCCGCCGCGATCTGGCCCGTGAAGATCGCGATCGGGAAATTCCACGGCGATATGCAGGCGAAGGGTCCGCGGCCTCTCAGCGTCAGCGTATTTTCTTCGCCCGTCGGGCCGCGAAGGCGGATCGAATTCGAAAAAAGGCGCCGCGCCTCGACCGCATAGTAGCGGAGGTAATCTACCGCCTCGCGGAGTTCGGCCTGCGCTGCGTCGAGCGTCTTCCCGGCCTCGCGGATCAATACCGCCAGCAGCGCGGCTCGGTCTCGCTCGAAAAGATCGGCGGCCGTTTCGAGAATGCGCGCGCGTTCGGCAGCGCCCGTTCGTTCCCACCGCAACGCTGCGCTGCCTGCACCCGACAGCGCGTCTTCGAGATTTTGCGGCGTTGCCAGGCGCACGGTGCCGATGCGCTCGCGGTGATCGTGCGGTGACACCGCAATGGTCGCCGCGTCTCCACCCGTCGTAGCGGTCCCATTGACGATCGGGCCCGCCGCAAAAGGCGTTTTCAGGACTTTTCCGATGTCGGCGAGAAGTGATCGGCGAACACTCGTTTCGACGAGAGGAAGTCCGGCGCTGTTCTTGCGTTCGGGAAGGAAGATATCGCACGGGCGCGTGATCAGCGTCGGCTGCTTACCCGAGGTATACTCGCGATCCGCAATCTCGACCGGATCGGCGATGATTTCCGATACCGATGTTTCATCATCGCCCAGGCGATTGACGAAGGACGTGTTGGCGCCGTTCTCGAGAAGTCGGCGGACGAGATAACCCAGCAAATCCTCGTGCCCACCGACAGGCGCATAGATACGGCATGGGCGCCCAAACTGCCCGACGCCGACGATCTGCTCGTAGAGCGCTTCGCCCATGCCGTGCAGGCGCTGGTATTCGAACTCGATCGCACCTCCCGACACGGACGCCGCCGCAATGGTATGCGCGTTGTGGGTAGCGAACTGCGGATAGAATGCGACCGGCTCTGAAATCAAGAGACGCATCGCTGCCAGATAGGACACGTCCGTGTGCAGCTTGCGCGAGAACACCGGATAGTCTTCAAGACCGCGCTCTTGCGCCCATTTGATTTCGCTGTCCCAGTAGGCGCCTTTGACAAGCCGGACCGGAATGCGCTTGCCGGTCTGCTCCGCAAGACGGCGCAGCCAGCGGATTAGCGGGATTGCGCGCTTGCTGTAGGCCTGAACGGCAAGGCCAAGTCCGTTCCAGTTTTCGAGCTGGGGATTGACCAACGTCTCGCCGAAAATTTCAGCCGTGACATCGAGCCTATCCTGTTCTTCGGCGTCGATGGTCAGCCCAAGGCCCTTTGCGCGCGCCGCGCGAGCGAGCGTCAACAACCGCGGCGCAAGCTCGGCTTGAAGCCGCAGCTCCTTGCCCGGCTCGAAGCGGGGATGAAGCGCAGAGAGCTTCACGGAAATCGACGGTCGCTCGAAAATTGCATCGACGTTCGTCGCCGTGAACGGCGGCGCGGCCGCTCCCACGGTATCGATCGCCGCCATGTAACGCTGGAAGTAGCGTTCGGCGTCGCGCTCCGAGCGGGCTGCTTCGCCGAGCATGTCATAGGAGAAGCGATAGCCCTTCTCCTCCAACGCACGGGCACGCGACAAAGCGCTTTCTATCGTCGAACCCAGAACAAACTGCTCGCCAAGCAGCCGCACGGCGTGGCGCACGGCAAGGCGGATGGTCGGCTCACCCGAGCGTGCGACCAGCCGTTTCAGTGCCTGCAACGGATTAGCGCCCTTGGCCTCCTTGAGCTTTACGATGCGCCCGGTCAGCATCAGGCCCCAGGTCGAGGCATTGACCAGCAGGCTGTCGGAATGGCCCCGGTGTTTCTCCCAGGCGCCGCCCGAAACTTTGTCGGCAATGAACGCATTCGCCGTTTCGGTATCGGGAATTCTGAGCAACGCCTCCGCGAGGCACATCAGAATAATGCCCTCGTCCGTCGCCAAGCCATATTCATGCATGAAGGCATCGACGCCGGAATGGTCGGCTTTATTGGCGCGAACGGTCTGCACGAGGCGCCGCGCGACGTCCGCGATGCGGTGGCGTTCGTCTTCAGCGAAGAACGCGCGCTCGATGAGCGCGCCGACAAGCCGATGCTCATCTGTCAGATATTGCGCAGAGAACTCATCCCGAGGTGGGAGGGCGCGCTGTAAATCCTCACTCCGCAATGCCGCGACCATATTCAACCCGCTGTATCCGGGCGCTGCCCGACGATTCGCCCGCTGACCGAGCATAGCAGATCGCAAAAACGTCCGCCGCCCTACTCTGGACGCGGCCGGCGTCCAATCCACTTGACGGCCTGCCTCGTCTAGCGGCAGGAACTGCCTTGATTCTCAGCAAAATAAGGCGTGCGTCGTGAGCCATTCCGTCAAAGTCGTTTCCACCGTTCGGGACCTGAGACACATCACGGCCGAGTGGCGTCGCGCCGGCAAAACGATTGCCCTTGTTCCGACGATGGGCGCGCTGCATCCGGGGCACATATCGCTCGTCAACGACGCCAAGAAGAGCGCCGACAAGGTGGTCGTCTCGATTTTCGTCAACCCGACGCAGTTTGCCCCACACGAGGATCTGGCGCGCTATCCCCGCGACGAAGCCGGCGATCTGGCAAAGCTCACGGAAGCCGAAGCCGATGTCGTCTGGAGCCCAAGCGTCGAAGAGATGTATCCGGCGGGTTTCTCGACGAGCGTAAAAGCCGGTAGCGCCGCAGCCGATCTCGAAGGCGCATTCCGGCCACACCATTTTGACGGCGTAGCAACGGTCTGCTGCAAGCTGTTCAACCAAGTCACGCCCGACGTCGCGATCTTCGGACAAAAAGACTACCAGCAGCTCTCGGTGCTCCGGCAGTTGGTCGAGGATCTCAACATGCCGTTGCAGCTCATTGCCGCGCCGACGGTCCGCGAGAAGGACGGCCTGGCGCTTTCGTCGCGCAACGCTTATCTATCCGAAAGGGAGCGTGCAATCGCCCCGGCGCTTTACGCGACAATCTCGGAAGCGGCTGCGAAAGTCACAGCCGGAACGCCATTCACCGTCGTCACCACGACTGCGACGGCGAGCCTCGCTGCGGCAGGTTTCACCAAAGTCGACTACGTAGAGATTCGCGACGCCGCGACGCTCAGCGCCTCCGTATCGCCTGGAAAACCGCTGCGTATTCTCGCCGCCGCATGGCTCGGGAAGACGCGGCTTATCGATAATATCGCGGCCGGAAGCCCGTCTTGAGTGGCGCATCGGCAACAAGGCCGATCGGGTGTGGTGGCGTCCGGCCCGGCTCGGTTTATAAGGACGTCTCCAAGATTCGCCTCAGCGGTTCTGCTGTCGTGCGTCAGGCCGCTTCGGATTTCCGACGGCGTGCCTGTCGGCGCGACACATTTGAGGGCTGCCCATGGGCCGATCGCAGATTGATCTCTTTTCGGAACTCGACAGCGAAATGACTGAAAAATCGTCGCGCGCCCGTAAACCCGCCGAAAGCACGGGCTACAGCGAGCATGATATCGAAGTGCTTGAGGGCCTTGAGCCCGTTCGCCGCCGCCCCGGCATGTACATCGGCGGCACGGACGAAAAGGCGATGCATCACCTCTTCGCCGAGGTGATCGATAACTCGATGGACGAAGCCGTCGCCGGTCACGCGACGTGGATCGAGGTGGAGCTTGCGGCTGACGGCTTCCTGACCGTCACGGACAACGGCCGCGGCATTCCGGTCGGGCCATACCCCAAAAACAAGAGCTTGAGCACGCTCGAAGTCGTGATGACAGTGCTGCACGCAGGCGGCAAGTTCGACTCCAAGGCCTACAACACCTCGGGCGGTCTGCACGGCGTCGGCGTGTCCGTCGTCAACGCGCTCTCCGAGACGCTCGAAGTGCAGGTGGCGCGCGACCAGCAGCTCTACCGCATGGTCTTCTCGCGCGGCATCCCGCAGACGAAGCTCGAAAAGCTCGGCTCGATCATGAACCGGCGCGGCACGAAGACCCGCTTCAAGCCGGACGAGAAAATCTTCGGCAAGGGCGCTGCGTTCAAGCCAGCGCGTCTCATGAAGATGGCGCGCTCGAAAGCCTACCTCTTCGGCGGCGTCGAGATTCGCTGGAAATGTGCGCCCGAGTTGATCAAGGACGACACGCCCGCCGAAGCCGTTTTCCATTTCCCGGGAGGCCTCGCCGATTATCTGACCGCCTCGATCGATGGCCGGACGCGCGTCACGAAGGATATCTTCTCGGGCCGCGTCGAAAAGGAAGGTGGTCACGGGTCGGTCGAATGGGCCGTGGCCTGGATTTCCGACGATGACGGCTTCTCGTCCTCCTATTGCAACACGATCCCGACGGCCGAGGGCGGCACGCACGAGAACGGGCTGCGTCAGGCGCTCTACAAGGCGCTCCGCGCTTATGGCGAATTGACCGGCAACAAGAAGGCGCAGCAGATCACGTCGGAAGACGTGATGGGCACAGCGGCCTCGATGCTGTCCGTCTTCGTTCGGGAGCCAGAGTTCCAGGGCCAAACGAAAGACAAACTCGCGACGGCGGAGGCGACCAAGATCGTCGAAACGGCCGTGCGTGACGCGTTCGATCACTGGCTCGCCGATTCTCCGCAGCAGGCCACGAAGCTTCTCGAATGGACGGTCGATCAGTCGGAAGAGCGCCTGAAGCGGCGGCGTGAGAAAGAAATCGGCCGTCAGTCCGCCACACGAAAATTGCGCCTACCGGGCAAACTTGCCGACTGCTCGATTCAACAAGCAGCGGGCACGGAAATCTTCATCGTCGAAGGCGACTCGGCCGGTGGCAGCGCCAAGAGCGCGCGCGATCGCGAAACACAGGCCGTGCTGCCGCTACGCGGCAAAATCCTGAACGTCGCCAATGCGTCGTCCGCCAAGCTGTCCCAGAACCAGCTTCTGGCTGACCTCATTCAGGCGCTCGGTGCAGGCACGAGTACGAAATACCGCGATGAAGATCTGCGCTACGAGCGCGTAATCATCATGACGGATGCCGATGTCGACGGCGCACACATCGCGTCGCTGCTCATTACGTTCTTCTACCAGGAGATGCCGGAGCTGATCGAAAACGGACATCTCTTTCTTGCCGTGCCGCCACTTTACAAGATTTCGGACAAATCCGACGTCGCCTACGCGCGCACCGAAGCGCATCGCGACCAGCTTCTTGAAACGCATTTCAAAGGCAAGAAGCCGAAGGTTACGCGCTTCAAAGGCCTCGGCGAGATGGACTTTAAGGATCTCAAGGAAACGACCATGGACAAGCGGCGGCGCATGCTGCTGCGCGTCGCGATCGGGGAAGGAGAACGCGGCGGCTTAGCCGAAGTCGTGAATTCGCTGATGGGATCGAAGCCCGAGGCGCGCTTCCGTTTCATCCAAGAGCGCGCGGCGTTCGCGAAGGACTTGGATATTTAAGCGCCAGCCCCGTACTTCATGGCCGCTCTCAAAAGCGGCCACGACACTTTTTTGGATGTTCATCCGACGCCGGAAGTCGCTACCGGCCCTCGTTGAGGGAATCCCGGTTCTCGCGCGCAATCGCTTCGGGGTTCTTGACCTTGGCGTATTCGAGCGTCTCGGTATCGACGTATGCCTCTTCCGACCCTTTCGGCGCATATTTCTCGCCCAGGACCTCGATGACCGTCGGGTTTCGCTCCCCAACGTCGCCATGCGGCGAGTTGAAGTAGCCTTCAACCACTATGCCCTTCTCGCGATATTCGGGGTCCTGCAGCAACAGCTCGTGCAGGCCGTCGAGTTTGTAGTGCGGGACCGACGCATAGATATGATGTGGCAGGTGGTAATCCATGCCGAACGGAAACACTGCGTAGCGGATGAACGGATTGACGAGGAAGACGCGCGAGTTCGTGTAACGTCCGCGATCGGCATTTCCGTGCTGCACCCATTGGCGCATGATCATGAACAGCGGGAAAGTCGTGAACAACGGCACGATCCAAAGCAGCCCGAAGTAGTGCCATGCCGGTCCCCAACCGCCAACCTCGATACCCGTCAGCACCGCATAGAGGACCGCCACATAAACGACGCGGCTGATGTTCGTCGTCCGATGCGAAATGACCGTTTCAACGTGGGCATGCGGAAGCTTGTTCTCGTCGAGACGCGCAAAGTAGGTAATGACGATGGCCGTCAGGAGTCCGAGAACGGCGAACGCCCAAGCACCATGGCCCGACCGAACCAACGGAATAACCGCCGCAGGCGCGATTATCGCGAACAGGACCCCGGCGAGTGTCGGCAGCCGTTCGCCGCGCTGTTCGCGATCGACGTAAGGATTGTTGACCGTTCCGAGCGCGCTGTAGCGGGCCCGCGCAATCGTGTAGCGGAACAAGTTCGGAAGCCATAGCTGCTTGCCGAGTGCGCGCAACATCTCGAAGTGGGTAATCGGAAAATCGAGGTCGTGACCGCTGTCGTGCAGTTGCGCCCAGTCCGGATCGCGCACGGGGTCATTGATGAATTGATGATGCGCGAGATGATGCAAACGGAAGTGGAAGGTCGATGTATAAATCGGAAACGCCGCAAGCCAATCGGATGCAAGCTCGTTCAAGATCTTATTCTCGAACAGGATGAAATGCGTGCCTTCGTGAATGGCGCCGCCGAACTGATGCTGGGAAGCGCCGATCACGGTAATGGCGGCAATCGTCATCGGGATGTCCCACCACCAGCCGAGACCTTGCGCGGCAACGAGGTGATAGCTCCAGATCGTGGCTGCGATCGTCGCCGCGATCACAAGATAGACGAAGCCGATATGATAGAAGTTCGTATGGTTATCGCGCTTCTTAAGCTCGCGAATAGCCTCACCGCGGCGTACGTTCTTCGGTCGGGCAGCCCCAGACCCGCTTGCCGTTTCAGCCGCCAGATCAGTCTTTGCTAAGGCGTTCGCAGTCATCTATCGAAACCCTCGGTCTAGCCGCAAATCGGAATTGCCTAGTGTACACGGCAGTTACGAGACACCCGGCTCAACGCCGACTGCTGAACGCAGATTACGCCTCTGAGTATCATTCGGAAAATCAAATCAGCTAATATGACAAATAAGCATTTCTCGATTTGTGACGGGATTCCAATGCTTTTCCCGAAATCTGATTTAATTGTCGCGTGTCTCGTCCTGCTCGCTCGGCAAACCCGCGTCAGCTAGGGTTGTTCCGCGCCACGGCGATTCGGATCAAGCGAACGCAGGTGCATGGAGACATTTGCCTGGGGGAAATTTTTACATGAATAACAGAGCACTCGCGGCCGAAGCCTTTGGCACCTTTATGCTTATGGCATCCGTACTTGGCGCCGCTTTCTACTCGTTCGGGGCGCCCGCCGGCGCTGCCGGAATTCTTGGCGTCGCGCTATCGATCGGCTGTACCGTCATGGTGATGGCGTATGCGGTCGGCCATATCTCAGGGGGCCACTTCAACCCGGCTGTCACGCTTGGCCTTGTCGCCGGCGGCCGATTCGAGGCGAGCAAGGCGGTGCCCTACATCATCGCCCAGGTGATCGGTGCCTGCGCCGCCTGCGGAATTTTCTCGCTCGTCGGCCATACGGGCGCGAACTTCGCGGCGAACGGTTATGGTGAACTGTCGATGCTTAAGGCCAGCCTGTCTCAAGTCTTCATCCTGGAGACTGTGCTGACGGCCTTTTTCATTCTCGTCATCATGGGCGTAACGCGCCCGAACGGCCCTAGCCTTCTAGCGCCTCTGGCGATCGGTCTGACGCTCACCGCAATTCACCTGATGGCGATTCCGATCTCGAACGCTTCCGTGAACCCGGCCCGCAGCTTGGGCGCAGCGGTCTATGCGGGCGGCGAAGCGCTGTCGCAGGTCTGGCTGTTCTGGGTTGCGCCGATCCTCGGCGGTATCATCGGAGGCGTTTTCGGCAGGTGGCTGCTGGAAGACTAGGCCGCCAATCATTACCAAAAGGGCGGGCTTTGCCGAGCCCGCCCTTCCGCAATTCGGCTCCGCGGAGCCATTCTGCCCAAGCCCCGTGACAGAAACGCGCGGCTCCCAGCCTCGAAACCACTGAGTTTCCCTTGCACTTCGAGAAGATGTGTGCGAGCACGCGGGCGTGCCGGAGCGCAGGGGATCGAATTTGCGCATTTTTTAATGCCTATTGATCCGCACTCCCATTCAGCTTTGGACCTTTTCGGCACTTGTCCCCCTGCGCTCTTGAACGTCCGTCTGGTGCCTTTGCGCCGGACTTCTTGGGTTGTGCAGATGGAGACGTTGACTATTGGACAGCAAGACGTTCGCTGACCTCGGGCTCTCGCCCAAGGTCCAAGCGGCCATAACGGCCGCCGGGTATGTTAATCCCACCCCCATTCAAGCCGCCGCCATTCCGGTTGCCATAACCGGCCGTGACGTTCTCGGCATCGCCCAAACGGGCACAGGCAAAACTGCCTCCTTCGTTCTTCCGATGATCACCCGGCTCGAGTCGGGCCGCGCCCGGGCGCGAATGCCGCGCTCGCTGATCCTGGCTCCGACGCGCGAGCTTGCGGCCCAGGTCGCGCAGAGCTTCGAAAAATACGGCGCCAATCACAAGCTGTCGCTGGCGCTCCTGATCGGCGGCGTCTCGATGGACGATCAGGTGAAGAAACTCGACCGCGGCGTCGACGTCCTGATCGCGACGCCCGGACGATTGCTCGACCATTTCGGACGCGGACGCGTCATGCTGATGGGTGTCGAGATCCTCGTCATCGACGAAGCCGACCGCATGCTCGACATGGGCTTCATTCCCGATATCGAGAAGATCTGCAAACTGCTGCCGCCGCGTCGCCAGACGCTGTTCTTTTCCGCGACGATGCCGCCCGAGATCACGCGGCTTGTCGATCAGTTCCTTAAAGATCCGACGCGCATCGAAGTCGCCAAACCGGCGACGACTGCGAAAACCATTACGCAGCGGTTCGTCTACTGCCAGAACGGGGAAGACTGGGCGAAACGTGAAATACTCCGCGAGCTCATTCGCGACGGCAATGTCAAGAACGCCATCATCTTCTGCAACCGCAAGCGCGATGTCGCTGTCCTCTACAAATCGCTGAGCAAGCACGGCTTCAATGCAGGTGCGCTGCACGGCGATATGGACCAGACGAGCCGCATGGAAACGCTCGACAAGTTCCGCAACGGCGAGATCATGCTGCTTGCCGCATCCGACGTCGCAGCACGCGGCCTCGATATTCCGGATGTTTCGCACGTCTTCAATTTTGATCTTCCGTGGGCGGCCGACGACTACGTCCACCGTATCGGACGCACGGGACGCGCGGGACGCGAAGGCTATTCGGCCTCACTCGTCAGCCCGGACGATTTGAAATTCGTCGCCGATATCGAGAAGGTGACAGGGGAAGCAGCGATCTGGCTCGGCGACGCGCCGAGCGAAGAAGATATTGCCGGAGCCGGCAAAAGGCGCCGCGGCCGCGGCGGACGCAGTGCTTCTCATGGGAAGTCGGGCCAATCGCGTAATCACCGCGAAGCCCGAGGGTCCGAGCCGAAGAAAGTCAACGGCGCTCACCACCATGGCGAACCCGGGGAAAAGCGCCAGCAGCCCGTCCGGCAGCAGGCGAAACGCGAACGTCCTCCTGAGCACGAGCAGCCACAGCGCGGCAGATCTCAGAAGCCCGCTCCTCGTCCGCGCGCGGCCGACAGCTGGACAGACGAGCCGAAGGCGCCGCGCCGCAGCCCATCGAGCGAACATGTTCCGAGCGCCGAGCCGGTTCGCAAACAGCAACAGGCCCCCAAGGGTGATAGTCGTGTTGGTTTTGCCGAGAACATCCCGGCGTTCATGCGCAGACCCGCGCGTCCGGTGAAAGTGCCAGGACGAGGTTAAAGCTCTCGGCGGTTTGTTGGCTTGGGTGAGACCTTCGAGCGGCGACCGTCGGTCTTCGCTCTCTGCTGCTTTCTCTCTTTTGCGGCGCCGATATCGCGAGCGACAGCGATCGCGCTCCGCGCCCAGCCGCAAAGCTCATCGGAATCATCAAGCAATCGCTCCGGCAGGCGCCAGTACGAGCCGAGCTGGGCTTGTCCATTCTTCGTTGCATAGGTGAAGGCGCGCGAACCTTCCGCCTCGAAATTCGCGCGCGTTATCGCGGATGTCCTGAAATAGATGACCCCGTCGTCGATGATGGCGAAGAAAATCCCATCGAAATAAACGCCGACGCCGCCGAACATGCGGCGGCCGCTGACCGTGCCAAGCCGATCCAAGGCGTCTTTCAGGATATCGAGGAGATCGTCATTCGCAGACACGAACTCTCCTCTGCCGAGCCCTAGTGGTCGGCGGGAGCAAAGCCTTCCGGCACGGCCGGCTCGAGATTGACGCTCTCGCCACAGCCGCAGGCGCTCTTCTGGTTCGGGTTGTTGAACACGAACTGAGACGACAGCTTATCGACCTTGAAGTCCATCTCGGTGCCGAGCAGGTACATGATCGCCGCCGGATCGATCAGGACAACGGCGCCCTTGTCCTCGACCACCTCGTCGAATTTGCCGATCTCGTTGGCCCAGGTCATCGTATATTCCATGCCCGCGCAGCCGCCCTTCTTGATGCCGATCTTCAGCGCTTTCACGTCCGGCTTCTGGGCAATCATCGACGCAACGCGCGCTGCAGCGGCGTCGGTCAGCGTCATGACTTTCGGCATCATCCTAAGCGAGGGCACGAAGGCCTCCGTGGTTCGAGTCGAGGATCCCAATATATGGGTATTCGAGTGGCAAAAGCGAGGTGCCTCAGAACATCCCGACGGCAAGGCGGGCTTCATCCGACATCCGGCTTTGATCCCAAGGCGGGTCGAACACGATGTTGACCTTCGTCTGGGCGATGCCCGGCACTGCACTGACGGCATTTTCGACCCAGATCGGCATTTCGCCGGCAACCGGGCAGCCCGGAGCCGTGAGCGTCATGTCGATGACGACGTTCCGATCGTCGTCGATCTCAACCTTGTAGATCAATCCAAGCTCGTAGATATCGGCCGGGATTTCCGGGTCGTAAACAGTCTTCAACGCGGCGACGATGTCGTTTGTCAGCCGGTCGATCTCGTCGGGTGACAGCCCCGTCGAAGCTGTTGACGTTTGTGCTTCGCCGCTGCCCGCCGATGCCGGGCTGGCGGTACCATCCGGAGGCGTCACAGGCGGAGCATCCAGCGATTCAACTGCTGTTTTCAGGGCTTCGCGCTCCTCAGTCTTTTGCTTCCCGTCCATCCGGAAGCTCCTTACGTAAACAGGTCATGGGCCTTGGTGAGCGCCGTCACAAGCGCATCGGCCTCGGCCTTCGTATTGTATAATGCAAAGGAGGCACGGCAGGTTGCCGTCACTCCAAGACGTTCCATCAGCGGCTGCGCGCAATGGTGCCCTGCGCGTATCGCAACGCCGGAGCGATCTATAATGGTCGAGACGTCATGCGGATGCAAACCATCGACCGTGAATGAGAAAATCGCGCCTTTGCCGGGCGCTGTGCCGTAGAGCTTCAACCAGGGAAGTTCTGCGAGACGATCCGCAGCGTAGGCTCCGAGCTCGGCTTCATAACGTGCGATCCGTTCGCGCCCGATCTGCATCATGTAGTTGAGTGCCGTGCCGAGGCCGACCGCTTCGACGATGGCCGGCGTCCCAGCCTCGAAGCGATGCGGAGGTTTGGCGTACGTGATGCGGTCGAGCGAGACGTTCTCGATCATGTCGCCGCCGCCTTCATAGGGCGGCATCGATTCCAGATACTCGCGCTTCGCATAAAGAACGCCGATGCCTGACGGACCATATGTCTTGTGGCCGGTGAAGACGTAGAAGTCGCAATCTAGATCGCGCACATCGACAGCCATGTGGACGGCGCCTTGGCTGCCGTCGACCAACACGGGAACGCCTTTGGCGTGCGCGATCCGGATGATGTCCTTCACCGGGTTGATGGTGCCGAGCACATTCGACATCTGCGTCACGGCGACCATCTTGGTTCGCTTCGTGATCAGCTGGTCGAGTTTATCGATGATCAGCTCGCCGCTATCGGTCATCGGCGCCCATTTGAGCACCGCGCCGTTGCGTTCGCGCAGGAAGTGCCATGGCACGATATTGGCGTGGTGCTCCATGATCGTGATGACGATTTCATCGCCCTCTCGAATCCGAGGCTCCCCGAAGGATCGCGCCACAAGATTGATCGCGCTCGTCGCGTTGCGCGTGAAAATGATCTCTTCGGCATGCTCGGCGTTCAGAAAGCGCCGCACCGTCTCGCGCGCCGCCTCGTAATGGTCGGTCGCGACGTTCGAGAGGTGATGCAGGCCGCGGTGCACGTTCGCGTATTCGAAGCGATAGGCGTAATCCATCGCATCGATGACGGAACGCGGCTTCTGCGCGGACGCGCCGTTATCGAGATAGACGAGCGGACGGTCGTGGACCTCGCGGAACAGAATTGGGAAGTCGGCGCGAATAAGCTCGACGTCGTAGGGAGCCGCCGTCAGGCCCGCTTGCGAGCCAACGCTGCGCGGAGGAGAAATTCTCGTTTCGCTTCCCATCTGAGTTCCTATCCGCGGGTTGAGCCCGCGAGCCAGTTCTTCGCAAATGCCATCAACGCGGCTCGAACTTCCGGATGCTCGACCTTGTCGATCGCCTCGCCGATGAACGATTCAATCATCAGGGCGCGGGCTTCACTCTCCGGAATACCGCGAGACCGGCAATAAAACAGCATGTCCGGATCAAGCTCGGCCGATGTGGCGCCGTGACCGCAGACAACGTCGTCCGCGAAGATTTCGAGCTCGGGCTTTGAATCGAACTCTGCATCTTCCGACAACATGAGCGCCTGGGACATCTGCTTGCCGTCGGTCTTCTGGGCGTCCGGCTGTACGATGATCTTGCCCTGGAAGATGCCGCGCCCGTGTCCGTCAAGCACGCCTTTGAACAGCTCGCGGCTTTCGCAGGCCGGAACAGCGTGATCGACGACCAGCGTCGTGTCGATGTGCTCGTTGCCGCGGGCCATATAAGCGCCCGACAAGTCGAGCTTGCCGCCTCGGCCCGTGTAGAGGACGTTGATCTCGTTGCGTGCCAATCCCAGGCCTGTAGAAAATTGGAAGCCGCGATAGGTTGCATCCGCGTCGAGCGAGACATCCCAATCAGCGAGATGCACGCATCTGCCCTCATCGACCGCCACCTTGGCATGATGCAGCGTTGCGGCTTTGCCGACGGTGACTTCCGTCAGCGCATTGCTTTGCGCATCCGCTGCAGCGCCCGGCAGAACAACATGCGCCTCGATGATGGTCGCCGTTGCGTTCTTACCGATCGAAACGAAGTTGCGGACGGTCACGGAGTGCTTTCCGCTTCCGGCGCGCACGAAGACGACGAGAAGCGGCTTCGCCAGCGTCGCCTTGTCGGCAACACGCACGATGGCGCCGTCTGTCATGAAGGCTGCATTGAGCGCCGCAATCGCGCCATTGGCATCTGACTTGGTTAGCGCATCAGCGACGTTGCTCGGTGCCGACGCGAGGGTTTTTCCAAGCGTCGCCACGTCGAGACCCGAGGCTTCGCTGATATCGTCAAGCGCAGCGCGGTGGCGGCCGTTGACGAACGTCACACGATAGGCATCGACGTGTGCGAGCGGTCCGAGCGCGACGATCAATTCCGCAATGGTCAGCGGCGTCTCATCGTGAATGGCCGGCGGCAGCGCCTCCTTGAGATTGGCGCGCAGGTCCGTGTATTTCCATTCCTCGATGCGCCGATGCGGCAAGCCGAGAGATCCGAACGCGCCGATTGCTTCGGCGCGCCGAGCCTTGACCGCGGCACTTCCGGGCAACTTCGCGGCCACAGCTTCGAACGCTTCCGTCAGCGCCTGCTCAGCCTTTGATTTCATTACTGCTACGTTCATGTCACGCTGCCTTGCCGGTGTAATCTGCGTACCCTGATTTCTCGAGTTCGAGAGCGAGCTCCTTGCCGCCGGTCTTCTGGATGCGTCCGTCGGCCAACACGTGGACCTTGTCGGGCACGATGTAATTCAACAGCCGCTGATAGTGCGTGATGACGAGGAATGCACGGTCCTTGTCTCGGAGCGCATTGACGCCTTCCGCAACGACGCGCAGCGCGTCGATGTCGAGGCCGGAGTCCGTTTCGTCGAGCACGCACAGCGTCGGCTCGAGCAGCGCCATTTGCAGGATTTCGGAGCGCTTCTTCTCGCCGCCCGAGAAGCCGACATTGACCGGCCGCTTCAGCATATCGACGTTGATGTTGAGCTTCTGGCCCTTTTCCTTGACGATTTTCATGAAGGCAGGCGTCGTCAGCTCGGTCTCGCCGCGCTTCTTCCGGACTGAGTTGAGCGCCGTCCTGAGAAACGTCAGGCCAGCGACACCCGGAATTTCCATCGGATACTGGAATGCCAGGAAGACGCCTTTGGCGGCGCGTTCGTCGGGCTCCATGTCGAGGATGGATTCGCCGTTCCAGAGGATGTCACCTTCGGTGACCTCGTAGCCGTCGCGGCCAGCGAGGACGTAGGCCAGCGTCGACTTGCCCGAACCGTTCGGGCCCATGATGGCATGGACCTCACCTTTCGGAACGGTCAGCGAAAGTCCCTTGAGGATGACGCGATCCCCGTCCTCGAGCTTCACGTGCAGATTTTTGATTTCCAGCATTACACAACCGTTCCTATAAAAAGCTTCAATTCTTGCCCCAGCGCCAATGCCATTCGCCATCGGTCTTGCGGCGGCTTACGACTAGGAGAACGCCTAGGGCTAACGCATCAAAAGCGAAAAGCCCCACGAGCCCCAAAAAGCTTCTCGTATGCAGTCGCAGGAAGACTGTAACCGCGACCATCGCGAGCACCGTCGCAAGCGTTACCGCCCAGCCTTGCCAAGTGATCGGGGTTGCGCCGAATCCGTATTTCTTCGGCCTAAACCAATACTCTGCCATGGCATCACCCAACGCTGCCTTCGAGTGAGATACCGATCAGCTTCTGCGTCTCGGCCATGAATTCCATCGGCAAATGCTGCAGCACGTCGCGGACGAAACCGTTGACGACAAGCGCCACCGCTTCTTCCTCGGAAAGTCCGCGCTGGCGGCAGTAGAACAGCATGTCGTCGGAGATCTTCGACGTCGTCGCCTCGTGCTCGAAATGCGCGCTCGAATTCTTGGCTTCGATGTAGGGCACGGTGTGCGCACCACACTTGTCGCCTATCAGAAGCGAGTCGCAGTTCGTGAAGTTGCGAACGCCCGTCGCCTTGCGATGCGCCGAGACGAGGCCGCGATAGGTATTCTGCGAATAGCCCGCGGCAATACCCTTCGAGATGATGCGGCTCGACGAGTTCTTGCCGAGATGGATCATCTTCGTGCCGCTGTCGACCTGCTGATAGCCATTCGAAACGGCGATTGAATAGAACTCACCGCGCGAATAGTCGCCGCGCAGAATGCAGCTCGGATATTTCCACGTGATCGCGGAACCTGTTTCGACCTGCGTCCACGAGATCTTCGAATGATGGCCGCGGCAGTCGCCACGCTTCGTCACGAAGTTATAAATGCCGCCCTTGCCTTCAGCGTCGCCCGGATACCAGTTCTGGACGGTCGAATATTTGATCTCAGCATCGTCGAGCGCAACAAGCTCAACGACGGCCGCGTGCAACTGGTTTTCATCGCGCGTCGGCGCCGTGCAGCCTTCGAGATAGGACACGTGAGCGCCCCTATCGGCGATGATCAGCGTGCGCTCGAACTGGCCCGTCTGCTTCTCATTGATGCGGAAGTACGTCGAAAGCTCCATCGGGCAGCGAACGCCCTCGGGCACGTAAACGAACGAGCCATCAGAGAACACTGCCGAGTTCAACGCCGCGTAGAAATTATCGGACTGCGGCACGACCGAGCCCAGATACTTTTTCACAAGCTCGGGATGCTTGCGCACGGCTTCCGAGATCGAACAGAAGATGACGCCCGCTTTAGCCAGCTCTTCTTTGAATGTCGTGACGACGGAAACGCTGTCGAACACGGCATCGACGGCGACGCGCGGCGACGAAACGCCAGCGAGGATTTCCTGTTCCTTCAGCGGAATTCCGAGCTTTTTGTATGTATCGAGCAACTCTGGATCGACTTCGGCAAGGCTCTTCGGGCCTTCCGTCGATTTCGGCGCAGCGTAGTAGTAGAGGTCCTGAAAATCGATCTTCGGGTAATGAACCCTGGCCCACGTCGGCTCGGTCATGGCTTTCCAGCGCTGGAACGCCTCGAGGCGCCAGTTCAAGAGCCATTCCGGCTCGCCCTTCTTGGCCGAGATGTAGCGCACGGTCGTTTCGTCGAGACCCTTCGGAGCCTTGATGCTCTCGATCTTGGTTTCGAAACCGTACTTGTACTGGTCGACGTCGATCTTCTTGACTTGCTCGATCGTCTCCTGGACAGCAGCCATGTCTTCGTCTCTCTTTCAACAACCGCCGCAAAACGCGGCACTTCAACTCGTTCTCTTCTTCAAGTCTTCAAGCGGCGAGCGCCGGCTCACCAGCTATCGATTGCCAAGCCCCGACAAACGCCGCGACGTCATCCTTCGTCGTCTCGAGCCCAAGGCTGATGCGTATCGTCCCGGACGCGATTTCAGGCCCGAGACCCATTGCCTCAAGCACGTGGCTGGCCCCGACTTTGCCCGACGAACATGCCGAACCGGCGCTGACCGCGACGCCCGCCAGATCGAGGCGGATCACCAACGTCTCCGCCAGCTTGCCCGGCAGCGCGACAGCAATGGTGTTGCCAAGCCGCGGCGCTGTTCCGCCAATGATCACGGCGCGAGGGCTGATAGCGCGGATATGGGCCTCAAGATCGTCCCGCAAAGCCTCAACCGCGGCCAAGTTGCGAAGTTCAGCCTGTGCCGCCTCCGCCGCCGCGCCGAAGCCGGCAATCGCCGCGACATTCTCGGTCCCAGCGCGCCGCCGTCTTTCCTGACCGCCACCACGCAGCAGCGGCACAAGATCCAGATGGTCACGAATGATGAGTGCGCCGACCCCTTTGGGGCCGCCAAGCTTATGCGCCGAAATCGCCATCGTATCGAGACCCAGCGCTGCGAAATCCACGCCGAAGCGGCCCGCGGCTTGAACCGCATCCGAATGCACGGCGACACCATGTGCACGTGCAAATTCCGCAACCTCGGCGACCGGCTGAATGACGCCCGTTTCGTTGTTCGCCATTTGAAGCGCAACCACGGCCGGGCGAGCGATACCGCGCTTCAGAACATGCTCAGCGATCTCTTCGACGCGCACGACGCCGTCGCGGCCGGTCGAAAGCCCTATGACGTTGCACTTTGCAGCGCGTGCCGGGGCAAGAATGGAATCGTGCTCGATCCCGCTCGTCAGGATCGTCGCCCACGGCTGCGCCATAACCCAGGCGTTCGCCTCGGATGCGCCACCGGTGAAAACAACTTCGGAGGGCTTCGCTCCAACGAGACGGGCAACGCTTTCGCGCGCCGCTTCAACGACGCCTCGCGCGCGGCGGCCTTCCGCGTGGACTGATGATGGGTTTCCGACAACGTCGAGTGCCGCAATCATCGCCGCCTTGGCCTCGGAGCGAAGCGGAGCGGTCGCGTTGTAGTCGAGATAGGCGCGCTTCGTGGTCGCGGCGGACGCTGCAGCGGCGACTGCGGCCCTCGCGGCATACCTGCCACCGGGCAGCACGTCCGCCAGACTGATGGACGCCAGAAATTCAGAAGTCGCTTCGCTCAATGCGGTCCACAACCCATGCGTCAGACAAGGTGTCGCAATCGAGCAGCGCGGGTCGTCATCCGAGCAGCGGGTGAAGTGCGTGACTTCCTCGACGGCGGCCATCACGGCGGCAATGGAAATCTCGGAGGGCTTCCTTGCGAGCCTGTAGCCGCCTGCACGGCCGCGCGCGCTCTCGACAAGGCCAGTGCGGCGTAGCGGGACGAAAAGCTGTTCCAGATAGGGGAGAGGCAGGTGCTGACGTTCCGCAACCAACGACAGCGGAACGGCAGTTTGATCGGCGTGCGCGGCAAGATCCGCCATCGCCATGACCGCGTACCGGCCTTTGGTCGTCAGTTCCACGTTCCGTCTCCGGACTAGAGCCGCCTCAAGTGGCGGCGAAATCCTTGCCTTGCGTCCGACACCCCTGGTTGTGCTAAGAGAACCGCCTTGACTTGCAGCGTGAGCCTTAACCGAGCTAGGGATGTTTCGAACCGTTCTAAACTTATGGAAATCCTGAGTGCAGAAGTCAAGGTTTAAGAATTTGAGCACGAGGATTTGAACGCGAACCTCGTCTGGTCCAAGGCCCTGGCAGACCATAGGCCGACCCATAACCCGATCACCCCAAACCCGAGAAGTTCCTGATGCCTGAATTGATTATCAACGGTCCCGGCGGTCGCCTGGAGGCCCGTTATCACCACGAAGCCAACAGCGACAGCCCGATTGCGCTGATCCTTCATCCCCACCCGCAGCTCGGCGGGACGATGAATAATCAGGTCGTTTACACGCTCTACCACACGTTCGCGGCACGCGGATTTTCGGTCCTGCGCTTCAATTTCCGCGGCGTCGGGCGGAGCCAGGGCGTGTGGGACAGCGGCCCCGGCGAGCTTGCAGATGCCGCTTCAGCGCTCGACTGGCTGCAGCTCGTCAAGCCGGATGCCAAGACCTGCTGGATCGCCGGCGTTTCGTTTGGCACATGGATCGCGATGCAGCTCCTCATGCGCCGGCCCGAGATCGACGGCTTCATCTGCGTCGCGCCGCTGGCGAACCTTTATGATTTCAACTTCCTCGCGCCCTGCCCGTCATCGGGTCTCTTGATCAACGGCGAACTCGATCGCGTCGTCCCGACGTCGTCGGTCGCGGAAATGTCGGTGAAGACAAAGGTCCAGCGCGGCATCAAGATCACGCATGAGGTCGTGCCTGGCGCCAACCATTTCTTCGAAAACAAGACGGAAGAGTTGGGTGACGTCGTCGGCAAGTATCTCGACGAGCGCATGATCCAGTTTGAGCAAGATCGCGAACGCAACAAAGAGCGCGAACGCGAGCGGGAACGCGAACGTCAGCGCCAGCGCGAGCTTGAGCGGATGGAAGCCCAGAGCACGCCCGCAGCCGGTTCCGGAAGTGAAGACGAAGGCGACGACGAATAACGCGTCGCCTGCAATTAGATCGAATAGATCAGTAGAGCATGCGTGCCGGTGACGGATCGGCACGCAGGCCGCCCGTCATAGGCGCAGGCACGCCCGTCGTTCCGGGAAATGTAATCGGCAAGCCTTTGGCAGAGCGGACAGCAAGATAAGCCCAGGCTTCCGCTTCAAGACTATCGCCGTCAATGCCTGCCGCTTCGGCCGGGACGACCGCACTCTGAACACGTTCGGCCAGCATTCGCATGATCGTGCGATTGCGCCGCCCACCGCCTGCGATGATCCACAGCTCCGGCTCCTCCGGCATGTGCTCGCGTGATCTGGCGATCGCTTGAGCCGTGAAAAGAGCGAGCGTCGCGGCTCCATCGTCCGTCGACAAGCTGTCGATCGCACCTGTCGCAAACGTATTGCGATCAAGGGATTTCGGCG
>DASZVX010000004.1:0-2980 GCA_035547255.1 Hyphomicrobium sp. | reverse complement strand
GGCGTTTGCCTCGGATATCCAGCACCGCCGCCATGGGCATCGTCCCTGAAGCTCTGCGACGCCCCGCCCGATCAGCTCGCGCGCTACAATGAATGGGGCAACACCAACTGGCTCGGCCTCGACGACCAGGGCCGCGACGTCGTCGCCCGCATCATCTACGGGTTCCGAATATCCGTTCTCTTCGGCCTGATCCTGACGATCGTCTCGTCCGCCGTCGGCATCGTGGCCGGTGCGGTGCAAGGCTATTTCGGCGGCCGCGTCGATCTCATTTTCCAGCGCCTGCTCGAAATCTGGAACTCGATCCCTGAGCTGTTCGTGCTGCTGATCCTGTCGTCGCTGTTCGTGCCGGGCTTCTGGACGCTGCTCGGCATTCTGATGATCTTCTCCTGGACGTCCCTCGTCGGCCTCGTCCGAGCCGAAGTCCTCCGCGGCCGCAACCTCGAATACGTCCGCGCTGCTCGCGCGCTTGGCCTGTCCGACTGGCAGATCATGTTCAAGCATCTGCTGCCGAACGCCATGGTCGCGACGCTGACGTTCCTGCCCTTCAAGCTGTCAGGCGGCATCGCAGCGTTGACCGCGCTCGACTTCCTCGGCCTCGGGATGCCCCCGGGTTCGCCGTCGCTCGGCGAACTGCTCCTGCAGGGCAAGAAGCACCTCGAAGCGCCATGGCTCGGCATCTCGGGCTTCATTGCCGTGTCGATCATCCTCTCGCTCGCGATCTTCATCGGCGAAGCCGTGCGTGACGCCCTCGATCCGCGCAAATCGTTCAGGGCCAAAAGCTGATGGCAAATCCCGTTCCCCTCGTAGACGTGCGCAATCTCTCCGTCGCCTTTGGCGAAGGCAAAGACCTCGTGCAGGTCGTCAACGGCGTCTCGTTCCACATCAACAAGGGCGAAACCGTTGCGCTGGTCGGCGAGTCCGGTTCGGGCAAGACCGTCTCCGCGATGTCGATCTTGCGCCTGTTGCCGAACTCCGCCTCGCACCCGACCGGCGAGATTTTGTTCGGCGGCACCGACATCCTGAAAATGTCTGGCAACGACCTTCGCGAAATCCGCGGCCGCCGCATCTCGATCATTTTCCAGGAGCCGATGACGTCGCTCAACCCGCTTCACACCATCGAAAAGCAGGTCGGCGAAATCATCAAGCTGCATCAAATGCTGCCCGAAGCCAAAACGCGCGAGCGCGTCATCGAGCTTCTGACGAAGGTTGGCATCCGCGATCCGGAGAAGCGCCTCGGCGCCTATCCGCATGAGTTGTCCGGCGGCCAGCGCCAGCGCGTGATGATCGCAATTGCGCTCGCAAATAAACCTGACCTATTGATCGCCGACGAGCCGACCACCGCGCTCGACGTCACTATTCAGGCGCAAATTCTGGAGCTTCTGAAGTCGCTTCAGAAAGAGATGGGCATGGCCATGCTGCTCATCACCCACGATCTCGGCATCGTGCGCCGCATGGCCGAACGCGTCTACGTCATGCGCAACGGCGACATCGTCGAGACCGGCGAAGCCGAACAGATTTTCACAGCGCCAAAGCACGCCTACACGCGCCATCTCCTAGATGCCGAGCCGAAAGGCATGCCGCCCGCCACCGATCCGACGCGCCCCATCGTCGTCGAGACGGACGATCTGAAGGTCTGGTTTCCGATCAAAAAAGGGCTGTTGCAGCGAACCGTCGATCACGTGAAAGCCGTCGACGGTCTGTCGATGAAACTTCGTGCTGGCGAAACGCTGGGAGTCGTCGGTGAATCCGGCTCCGGCAAAACCACCCTCGGCCTCGCCATCCTGCGGCTCATTTCATCGCAAGGTCCCATCGCCTACGTCGGCAAGCGCATCGACGCGCTGACAAACAAGCAGATGCGTCCGCTACGCAAGGAAATGCAGATCGTCTTCCAGGACCCTTATGGCTCGCTCTCGCCACGCTTGACGGTCGGCCAGATCATCGAGGAAGGGCTTCTGATCCAGAACCCCGAACTCGACGAAGAGCAGCGGCGCGAACGCGTCGGCGCGGAACTGAAGGAAGTCGGCCTCGATCCAGCGTCGCAGGATCGCTATCCGCACGAGTTCTCCGGCGGCCAGCGTCAGCGCATCGCGATTGCCCGTGCCATGGTGCTTCAGCCGAAGTTCGTCATGCTCGACGAGCCGACAAGCGCTCTCGACATGAGCGTGCAGGCCCAGATCGTCGATCTTCTGCGCAAGCTGCAAGCAAACTACGGTCTCGCCTATCTCTTCATCAGTCACGACCTCAAAGTCGTCCGCGCGCTTTGCAACTACGTCATTGTCATGAAGAACGGCAAAGTCGTCGAAGAAGGCCCCGCGCGCGATATCTTCGAAAAGCCGCAAGACGAATATACCAAGGCTCTGCTCGCGGCAGCCTTCGACATCAAAGTGGCATACAAGGGGGCGCTTGCGAGCTGACAGGGAGGTCGCCGATGGCAACGCCAAAGCTCGTCCACTATCACGCGCCGAACACCCGCTCGTTTGGAACCCGTTGGCTCTTTGAAGAATTGGGCTCGCCTCCGCACGAACTGAAAATTCTCGACATGAAGGCCGGCGAGCACAAATCGCCCGCGTTCCTCGCCATCAATCCGATGGGCAAACTGCCGACCGTGACCGCGGATGGCACGCCGATCACCGAGGTCGGCGCAATCGCAATTTTTCTTGCAGATCTGTTTCCCGAGGCAAAGCTCGCACCTGACGTGAAGGATCCGACGCGCGGCACCTACCTGCGCTGGATCGTCTTCAACCACGGCGCCATCGAGCCAGCCGTCATGGACAAAGCACGCAAGCTGCCGCCGGGCTTGCCGTCATCCTCGCTCTGCTATGGCAGCTACGACGATACCGTAAACGCGCTTGTCAGCGCCGTGCGCAACGGCCCCTACATTCTCGGAGATCGCTTCTCCGCAGCCGATGTTGTGATCGGATCGGCGGTCCGGTTTCTGACGCTCTTCAAGATGCTTCCCGATCGGCCGGAATTTTCCAGC
>DASZVX010000003.1:0-1624 GCA_035547255.1 Hyphomicrobium sp. | reverse complement strand
GAATCCGTTATTCGGAAGCTCGGCCCCACTTCAGCCATCTGCGGAAGGCAAGCCCGTTGTAGATTGGCTTGAGCCCGAATTGTGAGAGGAATGCTGCTTGCGAAAAGTTTGGCGCTATCTGGTCCTCGCGTTGATCGCGCTTGCTGCCTTCATCTTTCTCAACAACACGAACCTATTTGCACCTGCCTTGACCGGGGAGCCGATCCTTCTTGCCCATCGCGGCATTGCGCAACGCTTTGATCCGGTCGGCGTCACCAATGATACCTGCACGGCGTCCCGCATGTTGCCACCGACGCACGACTATTTGGAGAACACGATTGCTTCTATGCAGGCGAGCTTTAAGGCCGGCTCCGACATTGTAGAAATCGACATTCATCCGACGACGGATGGACAGTTCGCGGTTTTTCACGATTGGACTCTCGACTGCCGCACCAATGGTCGGGGCGTCACGCGCGAACACTCTATGGCCGATCTGAAGAAGCTCGACATAGGCTATGGCTACACCGCTGACGGCGGTAAAACATATCCGTTCCGAGGCAAGGGCGTCGGGCTGATGCCATCGCTCGCCGAGGTGCTGGAGACTTTTCCCGGCCGGCGCTTCCTGATCAATGTGAAAAGTAACGATCCGGAAGAAGGATTGAAGCTAGCGGCGTTCCTGAACGCGCTTCCACCGGAGCGCCGAGCGACCCTGATGGCGTACGGCGGCGACCGTCCGATAGCTGCCCTGCGCTCAGCAGTGTCCGGCTTGAAAACGATGTCCCGTAGTTCCTTGAAGGCATGCGCTCTGCGCTACATCGCGTATGGATGGACGGGCGCAATGCCGGATGAATGCCGCTCGACGCTCGTATATGTCCCGATCAACGCGGCGCCGTGGATGTGGGGTTGGCCCAACCGCTTTCTGGAGCGAATGCGTTCGGCCGGCACCGCTGTATTCGTGATCGGCCCTTATCATGGCGGTGGCCATTCGACTGGGATGGATTCCACCAAAGACCTCTCCCGTCTGCCCGACAATTATAATGGTGGCGTGCTCACCGATGAGATCGAAAAAGTTGCTCCCTGGTTTCAATCGCGAAAGTGACGTGGCGTGGGGTCGTCGGTTTTTTCGATGCCCTTTGGAGGCGCGACTGAATGGGGCCGGAATTTCCGGCGTTTTTCGTCTGCTCCGACTTAGACGGAAACTTTGAATCTCGGCCAGGGATCGGTTCAGGTTACGCCGTCGACCTCATTCCTTGCTCCGGGAGGGGGGACATTTCCTTAGAGGCCCCTGATTTTTGTCACTCCGCCGGACCGCGGATTCTTCGCCATCGTCGCAACCGACTCGCCGCCGTGACGGCGGTTGCGACGGAGCCCCGCAATGCCGGAGAAGACCGAGAAAACTTGGCCGCGTTTCGTGCGAACGCCCGAGGCCGCGCGTCTTCTCGGCCTGTCGCCACGCACCCTTGAGAAGCACCGCTGCGACGGCACCGGGCCGGTCTATCACAAGCTCGGCGGTCGCGTGGTCTATACCATCGCCGACCTTGAGGCATGGATCGACGCCTGCGCGCGGCAATCCACGGCTGAATCCGCCGCCGGCCATCTGGCCGGCGCAGCGCGCTGACCGCCGCCATGTCAGCGCGCCGCCCAT
>DASZVX010000002.1:0-2236 GCA_035547255.1 Hyphomicrobium sp. | reverse complement strand
AAGCTGAAGACTTCGACATATGGCGATTACCAGCACCTCGACTGCCCCGAATGCGGTGAGTTCCAGGCATCCAGATTATTCCTGGAAGAAGCGAAAGGCCTTTCGGTCGACACTAGGCATCGAGCTCTTCAAAGGGCGATTACTCGTGCAGAGTACGGCGCTTTGCCGACTGTGACTACATACGATTTGCCATAGCGGCAGACCGATCGCTTCTCACCGCAGCTTGTCTGATCGCGCTCATATCGCCAGAGCAGCGCGCGGGACATGGGGCAGCGAATGCGCGACAACTTGAAAAGCTGGCGCAACTATTGCGCGATGAGCAACGTAAGCTTTTGACTGCTGCGGCAGCGACGCATCTCGTGCCGAGCCAGAGCACCCTTCCAAGGGTTGCTACTCTCGAACTGTATATCTCCGCTATCGAAAACACGCTTCAGGAAACAGGTTCGTAGTCCGTCCGCCCGCAGCCTTGATCTCCCCGCTCTTGCAGGAACTCTAGCCTCTCACCGATTGTATCTCGCCGGCAACCGAAACTGATTTGAACTGCCCGGGCACCAGCCGCGTTATGGCTCAGGATTTCAACGGAGTTCCGGCAATGCGAGTAGTTCTGTCGACAACCGTCTTTGCATTCGCTCTTGCTTTTGCGAGCGTTCCCTTGGGTTCGGCGTCCGCGCAGGACATGGAACTTCATATGGGCAGGAACGGCCCCAGGGTCATGATGCGCGACGATTGCGATCCACGCTACGAGCGTTGTCGTGACCGCGACGAATATCGGCGAGATCGTTGGGGAGAGCGGCGGGAATGTTCTCCTGAACGGGCGCTCGAAAAGGCACGGAGGATGGGTATCTACCGCGCTCACATCGACCGTATAGGACGCCGTAGCATCGAGGTTCGCGGGCGCTCAGATGGTGAGCGCGTAAGCGTCAGATTCGACCGATGGGATCCTCGTTGCCGGCCCTTGGACTAGACGCCTCGCATTGGTGAACTCTTCCATACCGTCCAGATCGACCAAGGTTCTTGAACCAGGCTGTACTGAGGGCGGTGGAAATTCATGAAGGACGAAAGCCTCCGAAAGCCGATCGCCAAACTACGTTAGTGAGGTTCGCTTTCGCGCTCGGCGCCCTGCCAGCCGCAAGTCTGGCTACCTCGTGAAATGAAAAACCCGCCAGCCTTGCGACTGACGGGTTTGCCCCCGAAGGGGAGCCTGAGAAATTCCATAAGTAACCATAATGGCTGTCGGGTCAAGCCGCTGTAGATCTTGTGCGTTTCCCCGCAGATGGCTTTGCCCTCTCTTGACGTATAACGTTAGCATCTAGCGCTGCGGACCTGAGGGGAATCCGCTAGGGCCCGCATCGGCGGTCTTCTCCCTCCGCCTGTGCGGGTCGCCTAAACAGACCCCTTAAGGCGGTATGGTCTGATTTCATTTGGACAACTTTCGTGACCGGATAAGCCGCATCTGATGCTGGCGTTAACCACGTCGATTCAGTTTTAATTAAACGCCGTACACAAGCTTGGGCCAATGAGGAATTTCAGCCCTTTCTGCGCGGCGATACTCCTAATTCCGATCGCCGTTGCGCTCGCAGCCATCCTTCTGACAGGAGGGGATGACCGCAACGCTGTGAAGCACGTGGATACAACCGCGACGACGGCGGTGGAGTAGGATAGTCATCGGACGAGGTCGTCGCCCAAATGGCTGAGCGACGACAAGAAAAGCTCGCCTCCATCGCTGGAAGTGGGCGTACGCTGTAGGTCGTGTTTGCGCTATGGGCCAGCTTTTGGCGACAACCTCCGGAGCAGAGATTCACTGTATCGTCAGCAACCGGGAACGCCGTCTAATGTCAACGTAGGGAGTCATCGGGCGTTCTTACTAGCGATCCTACGGAATGAGAAAAGCGACTTTGATAGTTCAAGTCCTTTGTCGGATTGAGATCAGTTGATTTTGATCCATGCAACTGCATAAGCATCGAGGATCAGATTGGCTCCTGGCATCTCGATGCCAGCAAATTCGAGGAAATCAGGCGTTGTCGTTAGACGCTCGAAAGCATCGGCATCCATCAGAGCGATCCTGGCGCTCCTGTTGGCCATCACCGGTATTTCCGCGACTATTTCGTCGGCAGTTAGGTTAGCTATCCACAGCACCGTGTTACCGGCGTCTTTGGCTGCGATGACCGCGAGCTTCTCTTTGTTCGACGGTCGGGCGTCGAGAAGAGGCGCTCCAGAAAGTCCAGACAATCCCGCA
>DASZVX010000001.1:0-24064 GCA_035547255.1 Hyphomicrobium sp. | reverse complement strand
AGACCCGCATAGAGGACGCGATATCCGCACGCCGCGATACGCGTCGCGATCGCCGGACCGTAATCGTCGTTGCCGATAACTCCGACGGGCGTATCGCTGTGAGGTTTATCGTCTGCCATCATTCCCTCCAACGCTACAGCGAGCTAGCGTCCCTCGCGCCACCACGCGAGCGCGATCAAGGCCAGCAGCGCCGAAAGTGCCGCGAACCCGGTGAACATCGGCGTCAGCTTGACGCCACGCGTCAGATACGCCTGGCGATCCTTGAGCCCGAGCCAGCCGGAACCCGCCATGACTTTCGCCGCCGACATCATCGAGATGCGCGGCACATCGATATCCGTCGCCGAACCGCTTGCCGTTCGTGTCCAGAAAACGCCGCCGCCCGTTGCGTCCGCGATCGGTTTCATTTTGTTTTCCGTCGCCGTCACCTCGCTCATCTCACGCGGATCTTCGACCCCGGCGTTGGCGACGGCGGTAAGTTGGCCTGTAGACGCCGGGGACTCGGCTTTATAGAGGCCAGGTAATTTGACATCGATCGTCGAGCGCCAGACGCCTGGCTCTCCCGTTGCCGGTGCGAGCGTGACGTCGGTCGTATCGCCACCGGGGCCGAGCACCTTCACCGGCGAAACCTTGTCTTCCATCGAGCGCCGTTCGAGCGTCAGCTTCAGCCCGTGCGCCGTTGCGATCAGCCGCTCTTCCTCGAGATCGGGCTCCTTCATCAGCCAGTGCGAAAGGCGGCGCAAAAGATCCGTATGCGGCCCCCCGCCATCGTAGCCACGCGCCCAGAGCCACGCCTGATCGGACGTCAGCAGCGCGACGCGGCCCTTGCCTTTGCGGTCGAGAACGAGGAGCGGCTTGTCTTCCGCGCCGGTCATCAGGATACGGCCGCGTTCGGCATTGACCTCGGCTTGCCGGAACCAGCGGCCCCAGGTCGGCTTCGGCGAGGCATCCGCGACCTTCGACGAATTCCAGCCGGGAAGGCCGCGCGTCACCGGATGCTTCTGGCCCTCGGGCGTGACCTTGGCGCGGAATGGCATTTCGAGCACGCGGCCCGTCGGGGCCGCAGGCAGTACCGATGACAGTGGCGTATGATAGATGCTGTAGGCGCTGGCGTAATCGTCACCCGCCGCGACGAGCAGCGCTCCGCCGTGTTCGTCCACATAGCGTGCGATATTGTCGTAGTAGAGAAGCTGCAGAATGCCCCGGTGCTCATACCTGTCGAAGATGATCAGGTCGAACTGGTTGATCTTCTCGGAGAAGAGTTCGCGCGTCGGGAACGCGATCAGCGAGAGCTGATTGATCGGCGTTCCGTCCTGCTTCTCTGGCGGCCTGAGGATCGTGAAGTGCACGAGATCGACGGCGGCGTCGGATTTCAGAAGATTGCGCCACGTGCGCTCGCCAGGATGCGGCTCGCCAGAAACGAGAAGTACACGCAGGTTCTCGCGCACGCCTTCGGCCGCGACGACGGCGCGATTGTTAGCGGTCGTCAATTCACCCGGCGTCGCCGCCAGCTCGATCTCGACGATGTTCGTTCCCGTGTGCGGGATCGGCATGTCGATTTTGATCTTACGATCGATCTGGGTGTGGACCGTTTCGTCCGGCTGACCTTCGCGGCGGACCTTCAGCGTCACGGCGCCGGATTCGGAGGTCGGCGCCTTGCCCGTCTCGCGCACGGCCAGCTCGATCGGACGCGATTGCCCGACGAGGCCATAGCGCGGAGCTTCGATGACTTCGATACGCCGGTCGAACTCGTCGGGTTTGCCGGTCAGAAGCGTATGCACCGGCGCATCGAAGCCGAGCGTAGCAGCCGATTTCGGCACGTCATGCACCTGACCGTCGGTGACGAAAACGACACCGGCGATGCGGTCGGGCGCAGTATCGCTCAACGCCGCGTTGAGATCGGTGAATAGATTTGTCCCGGGAGGTGTCTGCTCGCCGGGAACGCCGCCGGTGACCCATTTGATCTTGAGGTTCGGGATCTTGGCGAACTTCTTCTCGAGATCGTCACGGATCGCTTGGAGCTGCGTCGTCCGGTCGGAAAGCTTTTGGCTCGGGCTTTCGTCGAGCACCACGATGGCGACGTTGGCAAGGCTCTCGCGCTGTTCCTGTTTCAGGATCGGATTGAAAAGGGCGCCGATCAGCGCGGCCAGCGCCGCGAGGCGAAGCAGCGCGCCGCGCGACCGCCGCACGAGAAGCGCGATAACGAGCGCAAGCGCCAGTGCCGCCAGTGCGATCAGCACGGGGGTCGGAACGAGCGGAGCAAATGTAATCGACCAGTTCAAATCTGACCTCTATTGCCCCAGTCTTTCGAGCAGAGCCGGCACATGCACTTGATCGGCTTTGTAGTTGCCGGTCAGCGCATGCATGACGATGTTGATGCCGCCGCGGAATGCCATTTCGCGCTGCATCTCACCGCCCGGAATCGTCGGGTAGATCGGGCGGCCGCGATCGTCGAGCGCCCAGGCCGCTGCAAGATCGTTCGACGTGATCATGATCGATGTAACGCCGTCGGACACGCGCGCCTTATGGGTGTCGTTGTCGTTGTTCGGGATCGCTTCGACCCAAAGCTGGCCGCCATCCCAGCGGCCCGGGAACGATCGGAGCAGATAGAATGACTTCGTCACGACGTGATTTTCCGGCACGGGTTCGAGCGGCGGCACGTCGAGCTTGCTCAAGAGCCGCTGCAGAGCCGAGCCGCCTTTGCCTGCGAGCGGTAACGTGCTGCTACCGCCCTGGCCGTAATCGCGCGTGTCGAAAATGATCAGGCCGCCTTCTTTCATATAGGCGTCGATCTTCGCGATGACCGCATCGGGCAGGGCTTCCGCCGTTTCGAGAACAGGCCAATACAGAACGGGATAGAACGCGATTTCGTCCTTCTTGATGTCGACGGCCATCGGTTCGCCGGGCTCGACCGCCGTTCGCGTTGCGAGAACGCGCCCCAGTCCCTGCAGGCCTTCGCGGCTTGTTTCATCCGTCGTGCGGTCGCCGCTGATGACGTAGCCGAGCGTCACCTTGCTCGTCGCCTCGATGGCGATCTTGTCGGCCGCCGAAAGATTGCCCGATCTGACGATTTGCGTGCCGTCCGATTGATGTTGTGGTGCGAACGAGTCGAGTTGCTGAATATCGGGCTGCTGAAAGTCCTCAGGTGAGAAATCTTGCGCCCTGACGTTGCCGGGGAATGCCGTATAGGCAAGGGCCGCCAGCGCGACGACGGCTGCGGCGCCGGTGCGCCGACGCGGACGGCGCGAAAAGAGTCCTCCGAGCCCGCCCGCCTGCAGAATGAGAACCGCGAGGATGTCGGCAAACAGCAATCCGAGCGCAATGCCGAGCAGCGTCGGCTTCAAGGCCGTGCTTGCGCCGTTGTCGTAGGAGAGCCGCGTCACGGACGCAGGAAGATCGGGGAATGGAATGAGCGTGCTCTTCGGCGTCAGAACATTGAGCGCGCGCGGGCTCGCAGGCTGTCCGTAATAGCCTGGCGGATGCTCGAAGCTCGGCGCGATCTTCTCAAGCTCGGACGCCTTGACGGGCTCGGCCGTCGGCGGCGGTGTGCGAAGCGCTCCAAGACCATCGAGCGTTTTGAGCGGTGCCAGCACGTTGACGTCGTTCGCATCGGCCGTGTTTGTATTTGTCTCGGTCGAAGCGCTGCCCTGTGCGCCAGCCGCACCGATCGTGCCCATTGTCGAGAGACGCCGCAGCATGTCGACGAACAGACCGGACATCGGTAGGTTCGACCAATCCGAATTCGCGGTGACGTGGAAGAGAACGAGGCGTCCGTTGCCGTGCTTGGTGGCCGTGACGAGCGGGGTGCCGTCCTTGAGCCGTGCCCAAATTTCAACTTCGGGCGTCAGCTCCGCCGGGTCGGCCAGCACCTGCCGGTTGACCATCACGTCCTTCGGAATGGTGAGCCCGGCGAACGGACTGTTCTCGTCAAATCCCGCGAGGGGTTGCGGCGTCGACCACGAGAGTGCGCCGCCGAGCGAACGTCCGCCGCTTCGGAGTGCAACGGGCAAAAGGTCGTCGCCCGCCTTTTCGAGCCTCGGCCCCGCGAAGCGCACGAGCAGGCCGCCGCGTTTTACGAAATCGTCGACCTTCTTCGCCGCTTCGCCCGTCAGCGTGCCGATGTCCGCCAGCATCAACACCGAGATGTTCTGCTTCAAGACTGTGTCGAGACCATCCGACAGGTTGGCATTCTTGGCGATCGCGAGATCGGCATAAGGCTTCAGCGCTTTCTCGATGTAGTAGAGCGGCGCCAGCAGCGGCTGCGCTTCCTCGCGGCTTTCGCCAGACAAGAGCCCGACGCGATGCCATTGCGTCGCCGCGTCGATCAGGCTGACGGTTCCGGCTGAGCGCTCGCTCGCAATTTCAAGACGCGCCACCTGATTGCGCAATTCGAGCGGCAGGTCGAACACGACTGTCGTAGATCGCTCTCCGGCCGCGAGCTTGAATGGGGCCTCGCCAAGCCGTTCGCTGCGTGCGGAATAAGCGTACACGCTGCCCGTTCGCGCCGGGCCACCCGGTGACAAAACTGTCGCTTCGAGTTTTCCCTTTTCGCCAAGGTGCGCCGCGAGTCCGAGCGCCTCGTGCCCTTTTGCCTCGTCGAGGACGGCGAACGTGCCGCTGCCCGCGAGCCCGGCAAGTTTCTTGGCGACCTCCGCCGCATTCGATTTGTGATCGATCCCGTCCTGCAGCCAGACGATGCTCGGATTCTTGACGCCGGCTTCATCGAGGGCCGTCTTCAGTGCGCCGACGGCGGCGTCTTGATCCGGCGCGAAAGGTTCAGGCACGAGCGCCGCTGCCGTGCTCCGCGCTTCGGCCGGCGATTGAATTTTAAGAACGGGAAGTTTCGTCGCGGCCGCCGTTCCGGCGATGATCACTGGACGGCCTTTGTTCTCCGCTTCGCCGATGATGCGATCGATCATCGCGACGCGTTCGGGCCAGCGCGACGCCGCCGACCAGCCATTATCGACGAAGATAGCGACGGGCCCTTCGCCCGACAGCGCCGCATCGCGCGACGGATTGAGCACCGGTTCTGCCAGCGCCATGATAACGAGCGTCGCCGCGATGAGGCGGATCAGCGTCAGCCACCACGGCGTCTTCTCTGCCGTCTTCTCGTCGTTCTCGAGCCCGACCAGAATGCGCGTCGGCGGAAACTCGATCTGCGTCGGGCGCGGCGGTACGGCCCGCAGGAGCCAGTAGATGATCGGCAGCGTGGCCAGCGCCGCCAGCAGCCAAGGATTGAGAAACGCGAGAGGACCGAATGTCATGATGCGCGCTCCGTCACGTCGGAGCTTGCAGACATCCATTTATAGCCGCTTGCCGAACCCTGGAGACGCATCAGCAGCGACAACAGCGGCTCGGACGCCGGACGGTCGGTATGATGCGTCAGGAACGACCAGCCGAAGCGCTTCGCCATCTCCGCAAGCTCGGCGCGGTGCGCTTCGAAACGCGCGCGATATTTCGGACGCAGCGCTTCGACGCGATCCGCCACCCATCGCTGATCGCCCGAAGGGCTCAGGAACTCGGTGCGCCCGTGATAGGGCAGCGTTTCTTCGGCAGGATCGATCACCTGCACCATATGCCCGGCGACGCCGTTGCCCGCGAAGCCTTCGAGCCGCTCGCGGATTACCTGCGCCGGCGACAGGAAATCGCTGAACAGGATGAGCCCGGAAAACCGGCTGAGCGAAGCCTTCGGCGGCAAGCCACCGTTCGTCGCGTCGGAATCGCTGTTTGCCGCGATCGTCTCGGCAATGCGCGTCGCCGCATTGCGGCTCGCGGTCGGCGACATTTGCGCGAGAAGCGCCACGCGTTCCCCGCCGCGCACAAGCAACTCGGCCGCGGCGAGCGTCAGCACCAGTACGCGGTCGCGTTTGGAAACCGGCCCGATGTGGCTCTGGAAATTCATCGACGGCGAGATGTCCGGCCAGAGATGAAGCGTATGCGCGGCTTCCCACTCGCGTTCGCGGATATACAAGTGATCGGAGCTCGCGGAACGCCGCCAATCGACAAGCGTCGCGTTCTCGCCCGCCTGATATTGCCGGAACTGCCAGAACGTCTCGCCGGGCCCTGCGCGTCGCCGCCCGTGGATGCCCTGCGCAACGGTCGACGCAATGCGGTCCGCTTCCATCAGAAGCTCCGGCATCCGGTCGACGAGGCTGACGGCCTCGCGCTCCAGCGCCAGGACGTGCCGGCTCTCGTTATCGATGCCCGGTCGTTGCCCTCGGGGGCCCGCCATTCGCGATTACTCCACCGACGCGGCGAGGCGCGCGATGATGCGGTTGAGATCCTCGCCTTCGGCCCGTGCCGCAAACGTCAGCGCCATGCGGTGCTTCAGGATCGGCTCGGCCAGTGCGACGACGTCGTCGACCGACGGCGCGAGGCGCCCATCGATCAAGGCTTTCGCGCGCACCGCGAGCATCAACGCCTGGCTGGCGCGCGGACCCGGGCCCCAGGCCACGAAGCGGTCGGTCTCGGCATTGGTGCCTGTGCCCGGGCGCGCCGAACGCACGAGCTTCAAAATCGCTTCGACGACTTTATCGGGAACCGGAATCTGGCGAACGAGACGTTGCGTTGCCATCAGGTCCTGCGCAGAGATCACCGGCTCGACTTTCGCCGTATCGGTGCCGGTCGTCGCGTACAGCATGCGCCGCTCCGCGTTGAGATCGGGATAGCCGACGTCGATCTGCAGAAGGAACCGGTCGAGCTGCGCTTCGGGCAGCGGATAGGTACCTTCCTGTTCGAGCGGGTTCTGTGTCGCAAGCACATGGAACGGCGCGGGCGTGTCGTGCCGCTCTCCCGCAACGGTGACATGATGCTCCTGCATGGCTTGCAAGAGCGCCGATTGCGTTTTGGGCGATGCGCGGTTGATCTCGTCCGCCATCAGAAGCTGCGTGAAGATCGGTCCTTTGATGAAACGGAACGAGCGCCCGCGGCCCGGCTCGTCGTCGAGTACTTCCGATCCGATGATATCCGACGGCATCAGGTCCGGTGTGAATTGGATGCGCTTGGCATCGAGCCCGAGCACCTTGCCCAGCGTCTCGACCAGCAGCGTCTTCGCAAGGCCCGGCACGCCGATCAGCAGTGCGTGTCCGCCCGACAGGATCGTGATGAGCGTCCGCTCGATGACTTCGTCCTGCCCAAAGATGACTGTCGCAGCGGCTTTATGCGCCCGCTGCACGCGCTCGGCAGCCGCCTCGAGCCGTGGCACGATATCGGTGTGGGTCTCGACGACATTGCTCATGGATGAATGGCCTCGCTCGGCAGAATTCGCATAGGAAACAAAGGGCCGAGCTATGGCGTTCCCGGCAGCACATTGAACCTAGACGATCCTGCCCGCTCCTCATAGGGTCAAGTGAACGTTACGTTAGGATAAGGCACGAATTCGGCAGCCCGTCAGGTCGTCGCAGATGCCGGATAAAGCTCATGAATTTGCCGGCGTGAAAGAAACCCCCGCAACGTCGTCCACAGGACTTGACGCGCTGCTGCGCGCCGCCGCCGCAAGCGGCGAAGCCGGCGCTCGTCCGGTCGAAGAATGGAGCCCGCCGTACTGCGGCGACATCGGCATGAAGATCCGCCGCGACGGCACTTGGACTTATCAGGGAAGCCCGATTGGCCGCATCGCGATCGTGAAGCTGTTCGCGAGCATTCTCAGGAAGGATGACGACGGCAGGACTTATCTCGTGACGCCCGCCGAGAAGGTCGACGTCGAAGTCGAGGATGCGCCGTTCCTCGCCGTCGAGATGGCGGTAACAGGAGAGGGGCGCGATCGGACGCTGACCTTCCGCACCAACGTCGACAACGTCGTCACCGTCGACGCTGATCACCCGCTGCGCTTCGAGCGGACCGAACCCGACGGCGGCCTCAAGCCCTACATCCTCGTGCGCGGGAGATTGGAAGCGCTCTGCACCCGCGCCGTCTACGCCGAGCTTGTATCGCTTGCCGACACAAAGGACGGCGAGGGGGACGAGGTGGGTGTGTGGAGCGGCGGCGTGTGGTGGGAATTGGCATAGTGCATGTGCTTAACGTCCGCTTCTGATCCAAAGCGGACATTGCCCGATCGGGACCAGGCGCAGTTCGCACTCTCAGAGTCCGGTCTGCAATTCATTATAAGCCGACTGAGCCATGACCTCAGGTCGACCATTAGCGGAGCAACTGGAATTTGTCCGCAAACCGCAATCAAACCGCGCGACTAATTTAACCCGCTTAATGACGAAGCCGTAGGAACGGAACGATGGCAATGGCCGAAAGTTGACAGTCGGCTGAACAAGCGCAAGCCCAAACGACACCTAGCATGGCTTTTTGAGATACCTGTCGTATCGATTCACCGCTGCGAAAAGGAAATAGAAATGAAAGCGCTAGTACTTGTTTTTGCGCCAGTTCTCTTCGCCGCATCATCAGCTTGGGCCCTCGGCCCATCCTTCCCGTCGAGCATTTCCGCGACGAGTGGACATGTCGAGAAGGTCCAGGCAAGACGGCCGAATAGACCTCATCGACCACCGGCGATGCGGCCAGGTGGCCCGCGCCCGCCGTCACACTGGAGACCTGGTCACCACTACAGACGGGCGCCGCCGGGGTGGCATCGTTTTGGCCGCCGGCCAAGCCGCTGGCGTGAAATGGGCTGTGTTATCGTGGGACCAGTCTGGTTCTGCCCATAATCGAACTGACGGCCGGACAAACGATTCAAATTGCGGGCCTTCCGTCACTCAAAGTGACGGGTATATGCGCGGTCATGCCATCCAGGAATCTGAATGGGGCGACATCGTCGCCCCATCTCCGCACGCCGGCCGCCTATTGTCCGGGCTTATTTTTCAGCGCGGCTTCGACTTGTTTTTTCACGGCATCCAAGTTGAATGATGCAGGGTCCTGCATAGGCGGATAATCCATCGCCGTTAGCGCCAGTTTCTTGACTTCATCCTGGACACTGACAAAGCGCCAGAATTCGCGGGCGTAGAAGTCGTTCATGTATCCGCCGCCGAGGTCGTTGAGAGTCTCGCCGCCAATCGATGGCGTCCGCTCAAACGGATCCTGCCGGAGATTGACCATGACTGGCATGTCGGTCGTCGACTTCGCTCCCGGCCAGCCTTCGGACTGCTGATAGAACTGGAATTTGAAATCATCGATGCGGATCGCACCGAGGTGCGGTCCACCAAAGTAAAAGAACTCGTGGCGCGCTGATGGGCCCTTTCCTTCGAGCATTTCGATTTGGTTATAGCCATCGAGATGATTTTTGTAGGTGCGGTCTCCCAATGTTACGCCCTGCAGCAATTGACCGGTGATGTCGGCATTGCCAGCGGCCGCAAGAAGCGTCGGGAACCAGTCGAGCGCCGACATGATGCCGTTCTCGACCGAGTTCGGTTTGATGTGGCCTGTCCAACGGACGATGCACGGTACGCGGAATCCGCCCTCCATAACGGTGCCTTTCGTACCCTTGAACGGAGTCATTCCGCCGTCGGGCCACGTGAAAACTTCGGCGCCGTTGTCGGTGGTGAAAATGACGATGGTATTATCTGCTTCGCCGATATCGTCGAGGTGCTTGAGAAGCGCGCCGACACTGTCGTCGAGCTGTACCATCCCGGCTTCCTCGAGGCCGTAGTTTGTTTTGCTGTTCATCAGCGCTTGATACTTCGGCGACAAGAACGTCCACACGTGCATGCGTGTCGTGTTGTGCCAGACGAAGAATGGCTTGCCGTCCTTTTTGGCATTGTCCATGAAATCGGAGGACGCTTTGACGAGAACGTCGTCGAACGTCCCCATGTCGTATTTTGCCTTCGGCGTAATGTCGTGCATGTTCGGAACGTTGGCCATATCGGCGTAGGGTGCCAACGGACCTTCGTCGCTAATCTTCTGTTTGCCGATCTTACCCCATCGCGGCATCTCGGTCTGATCATCGACATCCGTCGCCCACGTGTGAAGCACATTTCGTGGCCCGACCTTGTCGCGATAGGCCTGATCGTCCGGGAAGGAATACCAGTAGGGGTCCGACATCGCGTCCAGGTGATATAAGTACCCAAAGAACTCGTCGAAGCCGTGCAGTGTCGGCAGATACTTATTCAAATCTCCAAGATGATTTTTCCCGAATTGGCCAGTCGCATAGCCTTGCGCCTTGAGAGCCGAGGCAATAGTCGCTGCTTTGTCCGGCATGCCAACGTCGGCGCCGGCCTGTCCAACTGTCGTCAGTCCTGTTCTGAGTGGGATCTCTCCGGTTATGAAACTCGCACGGCCCGCCGTGCAACTCGCTTCGGCATAGTAGTCGGTGAACAGCACGCCCTCGGCCGCGAGCTTGTCGAGGTTCGGCGTCTTTCCGGACATGATGCCCCGATGGTAAGCGCCGAGATTGAACCAACCGACGTCATCGCCCATGATAACGAGAATGTTCGGTCTGCGACCGTCGGCTTTTGGCTCTTGAGCTCGCGCGGGACTTACGACGCTCGCGTTGGCGAACGCCGACAGCGCGAGAGCCGAGCTGCCGCTGAACAGAATATCCCGCCTGTTGCAGTCGAGCTTTGATTGTTGGCGCGTTGTGTCTTTCACTCTCAGGCCCATGGCTTGATCCTTTCTGGATCTCAGAACTTTTGAGCGTCGCGCTATTTCTGGTTGGAAGGCTCCGTCGCGAAATGCACTTCGTCAGAAGTTCGATTTCTTAATATGCGACTATGATGCGTTGCCCGGCGATTCCGACGGGCGCGTAAAACGAGCGAGAAGAAAAATTCAGTGAGTATGAAAGCTTTGCGGCGATACGCAATTCTGTTGGATGCAATCAAAGCCGTAGAAAGAAAAAGGGCCAGCGCAACGCATCTCCGGCTATCACCGGAACACGTAGCAACCAGCCCCATCTACCGTCTCGATGGTGGGAAAACTCAGCCCAGTGACTGTCGCAGTCAATTCGTTTCGTCGCTGCGTTGCGATGATCGTTAAGAATAATCTGATCGCGCAGCTAGAGAAATCAAACGACTGGCCGAACTAAACGAGCGTAAATTGCTGTTCGTGTGCGGTGCTTTGCGGGAGATTGAACATCGAGGCGGGGATAGGCGTTAAACATGTATGAGCGGCTGGATCGGCACACTACACGGCATAGCGTTGGCCTCCCGAAAAATACCGGTGGCGCTCCGCTATCTGATAACACTCATTGCCGTCTCCATCGTAATGTGGGCGTGGATGCAGACGGATGCGCACACGCAGCGCTTCCCATTCTTGGCTTTTATTCCCGTTATTTTTGCTTGCGGGGCGTTCCTCGATCGCGGCAACGGATTTCTCGCGACCATTCTGAGCGCGGGCATGTGCGATTACTTTATACTCCCGCCGGTTGGCTCGCTCACTGTGGCGAACGGCGACGATCAGATTGCACTCGCACTGTTTGTCATAGTTGGATTTCTTATTGCGGCCGTTGTGGAAGCGCTGCACGTCGGCCTAGTCGATCTGGCCGTCGAGCACGAACGCGCGCAAACGGCAGTGAAAGACCGCGAGCTTTTGCTCGAAGAGCTATCACATCGTACGCGTAACGATCTCGCCAATGTGATTACGCTATTGAACCTGCAAGCGCGCTCGGTAGATGGCGCCGCGCACGAGGCATTGGTGTCGGCAGCCGATCGCGTGCAGACGATTGCCCGCGTCCACCGGCGACTCGAAATTCATAACAGCCGAGTCGTCGTCGATACCAAATCGTACATCGGCGAGTTATGCAGCGACTTGCGACTTTCGCGCTTGGCGTCGCGCCCGATCGCGCTCGAGTGCGATGCAGAGAGTCATTCAATCAGCATCGAGAAAGCAGTGCCGCTCGGATTGATCGTGAACGAGTCGGTCACCAACGCAGCCAAGCACGCCTTCCCTGATCAGCGGCAAGGAATAATTTCCGTTCGCTTCGTGCGCGAGGACAACGTTTACACGCTGACCGTGAGTGACAACGGCATCGGCAACGCGGATGTGCATGAGAGCGGCACGGGCAGTCGTTTGATGCAGATGCTGGCAGGTCAACTTGGCAGCAAAATCACGATCGAACCGCGCACGCCCGGAACGGCGGTGATTGTGACGATTGCAGTCAAGACGGCAAAATAGACAAGGCTAGTCAATCAGTGACAGGAACTCCTGCCGCTTGATCGGATTGTCGCGGAAGCATCCGAGCATGCGGCTGGTTACGAGATCGGTATCCGGCTTGTGTACGCCGCGTGTCGTCATGCAATGATGCGTCGCCTTGATGAGGACGGCCACACCCTTCGGCTGCAGGGCGCTCTCGATCGCGTTGGCGATCTGCGCCGTCATCTTTTCCTGAATCTGTAATCGCTTCGCATAGGCATCGACCACACGTGCGAGCTTGCTGATTCCGACGACACGTCCGCGCGGAACGTAAGCGACCCACGCCCGCCCGACGATCGGCGCCAGATGGTGCTCGCAGTGGCTTTCGAAACGGATGCCGCGCAGCATGACCATCTCGTCGTAGCCTTCGATTTCCTCGAATGTTTTTTGCAGAATCTGCACCGGGTCCTGCCGGTAGCCGGCGAAGAATTCCTCGAACGCCCGCGACATGCGAGCCGGCGTCTCGATAAGCCCTGGCCTATCCGGATCATCGCCCGCCCAGCGAATGATGGTGCGGAACGCCGCCTCGACATCTGACCGCTCGAGCCCGTCGTCATGAGACTCGGTCCGCAAGCTTTTGTTCAGTGGCTTCACCAGAACATCCACGAGGTCGTCTCCTTTGATCGAATGAGTGGGACTACTTGCCGGCAACGACGTGAACCGTACCGGTCATGTCGGGGTGGACGCGGCAAAAGTATTTGCTCGTTCCGGCGTGATTGAATTGCTGCCGCGCCGATTGACCGGCAGCGATGAGAACGTCCCAATCACCATTGTTGGCCGTTGCGGTATGATCGATGAAGTCGCTGTTCACCCACTCGATCGTATCGCCTTCCTTGATGGTAATTTCTGCAGGTGAGTAGGCGAGGTCGGCGATTTTGACTTGCACGACCTCGCCGGCGATCCCAACGCGAGCGCCTACGATCTGCAACGCCAGAAGAATGGCTGCGTGACGAAATGCGGTTCGCATCGATCTCATCCGCTATTTGAACGAGCTCGCGAGATGCTCAGCATGCGCCAGATGGCCCTGGAAGATCTTGAGGCCGGTCTGCAAGAGGCTCTTCAATTCGGCGTTCGACGACGAAGGAATGAGCGTCGTCTCGAGCGCGCCATCGACGGTCTTGTGGAACGCGACCTCGTTTTCAATGTAAGCCTTGTCGAACGCGGCTCCCGAAAGCTTGCTCAGCTCCGCTTGCTTCTCTGCGGCCTGTTTGGAGAGAGCCTTGCTCGTGTCGTTGTCTTCAGGCGTGACATTGAGCTTTTTTACGAGTGCCAAAGCCTTTTCGTTGACGGCCTTGTGATCGCGTACCATGTCGCTCGCAAATGAACGAACGGCTTGATTCTTCGATTTTTTGAGCGCCAACTGGCCAGCCTTAACGTCGATGTCGCCCGCCGTATAGGCGATGTGCGCGATCTGCGGATCGGTCGGTTTGTCAGCTGCGAACGTCGGTGACGTCAGCGCTGCAAGCGCGAACGCTGCGGCGAGAGTCGTTGAGAAGTAGCGCATGGGATTGCCTCCGTGTGTCGAGCCATGAGGGCTCTGTGTCTCACGAAGGATTGGATGTAGGCGCGCAGAAAACGTTCCCGAAAATCAGCGCTGGCTGAGCCGCGACATGACGGCATTCGTCAACCGTTCGCAACGTTTGCCGTCAAACGGAAAGACGTCGCTGAAGAAAGAGCCCATGTGCTCTTCAAGCGAGGACTTGAGAAGATTGCGCGCCCTATGCAGGCGCGTCTTCACCGTCTCAGGCTTGATGCCGTAAAGCTCTGCAGTCTCTTCTATGCTCAAGCCTTCGATGGCTCGCGCAATGAGAACCGTTCGGAATTCGTCCGGAAGCTTGTCGATCGCCCGCTCAAGAAGGCGGCAGATTTCACGTTGCGATGTCGCTCGCTCAGGGTCCACGATAGTTTGTCCAGATAGGGGGAAGGGGATGATGTCGGCGATCCGTTCGGGGGGAAGCTCGAATTGGGCGGCTGGTTGATCGACACGCCGGCGTGCCCGCTGCAAGGCTTCGTTCAGTACGATGCGTGTCAGCCACGTCGTCAGGCTCGAGTCACCGCGGAAATCGGAAATGGCCGAGAAGGCCTTGAAGTACGCCTCCTGCAGCACGTCTTCGGCCTCGCTGTCGTCACGCACGACGCTGCGGGCGATACGATAAAGGCGGCGATTGTGCTCCTGGATGATGGCGCGGATGGCCGCTTCCTCTCTCTGGGAGGCGCGCCGAATGAGATCGGCTTCCGCCGCTCTCGCCTCGCTGTTCAGCATCGATTGAGCCATGGCCGTATCCCTTCCAGAAGCGCCGAGGCCTATTGGATGCGTGCGGGCGAAAAAGGTTCCCGGAGAAGCGGGCCGGGCGCGCCGCTTCTTAATTTGCCCAATTTTACAGACGTTTGCCGCCGATGCGCACCCGAAATCGCTAGTCTTAATGAACCTTCAATTCGGTGCCGACCAGCCTGAGCTCTGCGGGGCGGATCAGCTCCGAATGTGCGACGGTAACCCGGAAAAGCTTACCGTCGAGCTTGGCCGTCCAGAAATCGAGAAACGATTTGAGCTTCGGGAAGCGTGGCGCACAGTCGTATTCCTGCCAGATGTAGCTCTGCAGAAGCGCCGGGTGATCCGGAAGACGGTAGAGGATTTCGGCAGTCGTCAGGCTGAAGCCGGCAAGCTGAGCCTTGAACCCGCTGTCGTAGGACAGTTCCTTGTTGGTCATTGGGCAATCTCCCTTCAATAAGAGTGATTGGCGCCCTCCCTGGAATAACGATGATCAATTGAGATTCGTTCTTTGTCCAGACGAATGACAAAAGGTTTCAGTCTACTAGCAGAGTATGCTGATGAGTGCTCGGAGCATTGCTCGATTTTGGATGTTCGCTGATGCTTGAAACCGCGCTGAAGAGTTTGACAACGTTCTTCGCAACGATCGGCCCGGTCGAAGCCGCGGTGCTATTCGCGACGTTGACGCCGAAGATGGCGCGCCCCGAGCGCCAAGCGATCGCGGTGCGCGCAACGCTGATCGCATCGGCTATTCTGGCGTTCTTCACATTGCTTGGCGGGCCGATACTCAATCAGCTTGGCGTTTCGATCGCCGCATTACAGACGGCGGGCGGCGTGATCCTCTTGGTCATTGCGCTCGACATGATCTTCGCGCGGCCCGGCGGCTCGATCAAATTGACGCCGCCCGAGGGCGCCGAAGCGCAGACCCGCGATGACGTTGCCGTGTTTCCGCTCGCGACGCCATTGCTCGCCGGACCGGGCGCGATGAGTGCGGGGATTCTCCTTGCCGCAAACGCCAGCGGTGAGCCGCTCGGCTTGCTGGTCGTCACCGCATCGCTTGCATGCATCATGATCGTGACGCTTGCGCTGTTGCTGATTGCTCAGGAGCTGAACCGTGTGCTGGGCATTACTGCGCAGCGCGTGCTGATCCGCGTCTTCGGAATTCTGCTTGCTGCGCTCGCAGTGCAGGCGCTTTTCAACGGCATCAAAGCTTCAGGCCTGATCCCGTAGCAAGCCTCTACCAAGCATCGAATACGTAGCTAAGCGCGAGCTTGGCAGAATTTGAACGCTCGTTAGCGCCTCTTTAACGCCTCGGTGTTTCAATCCGAGACAACGAATTTGGTTTGAGTTGCGTTTCTGTAGCGTTGAAGGCGTAGAGATGTTTGCGTTTGCTGCGAGCCGGTCGCCGGCTAGAGTCGCTCGTGCGGCGATCGTGCCGCTGCTCGTTGCAGCGGCAGCTTTGGCCCAGGCCGGGTGCGCTACAGACAATGGCGCCTACAACGCGGGCGCTCCGGCCACCGTCGCTTATGCCCGTCCGAGTTCCGGCGTCGAGATCGAAGATGACGGCTTGCCTTCGCAGGCGCCTCCGGCAGCTGGTATTCGCCAGATGCCCGACGATCCGTCGGAACCCTATAGCCGGAACTATGGCGGTCCCAACCCGGCGTCCATCAAGCATAAAGCGACAGGCGCAACCGCGAGCAAACCATCGCCCGCGCAACCCGCAGTCCCCGCGGATCTGCCGCCCGCATTTCGCAGGCAACTCGCCATGGCCGGCTACGTAACCGAGTAGCGGTGAAGCAAGATCGCGAAGATTTTCGCAGCATGGTATGCGGATGCAATGCCCGACCGGATTGTAATCCGCCGCTACCTCGAAGCTGAACGAACCGCCCGGCTCGACGCCGATATCGATGCGATCTTTTTCGAAGCGAGCAATACGAAATCATTCGAGAATGACTCGGTGCGGTCAGCCTTTCGCGAGCGCTGGCTTGGGCGCTATCTCCGCAACGATCCGCAGTATGCCTATCTGGCGTTTGCGCCGTCAGGTAACTTGGTGGGTTATCTCGTCGGTGCGATTGACGATCCTGCATCTAATGTCCAACCCGCAGATTCCGGCATCGCCGCGTTTCGCGATTTGAGCAAACGCTACCCGGCGCACCTGCACGTCAACGTGGCGCCTCAATATCGCAGTTTCGGCATCGGTGGCCGTCTGATCGATGCGTTCGTCGCAGACGCACAGAAAGCCGGCGCCGTAGGCGTTCACGTTGTCACCAGCGCGACATCGGCCAACGTCCGCTTTTACAATCGCAACCGTTTTTTGGAGGTTGAACGCGGCGGGCCTGATAACGGACTCGTATATCTGGCGCGAGGCCTCGCATGAAAATTCCGGTCGCCAGTTTTACCAACGGACGGCCGGAAAGTTTAACGTCTAGGGGTCGTAGGGTTAGTTGGTGAGTTCTGGAAGCCGGGGCGGCACCACGAACCCGATCGGCTCGGACTTCTTTAAAAGCGTCCGCGGGTCTTCGTTGGTGCGCCGCGACTTGCCCTCAAACATCGCCCCCTGCTCGATCGACAGGGATTGATGGAAAATGTCGCCTTCGACTTGACTTGTCGCCTGAAGCATCACGCGCCGGCTGTGCACCGAGCCGACGACGTGGCCACGAATGACGACTTCGTCCGCCGAGATGCCGCCGGTCACCATCGCGCCTTCGCCGACGACGACGTTGCTGCCCTGAATGTCACCTTCGACGGTGCCGTCGACCTGGACTTCGCCTTTGCAGATGAGGTTACCGGCAATCGTCAGATCGCTGCCGATGACCGAGACCGATTTGGCCGGTTCGGCGCGCGGCACCGAAAGGAACGGACGCGGCTGGAATGAAGGTGCAGGGACTGCATGTGTATCTGAGGCGGAAGCCGTCGATTGCAGCTTCGGCGAATCCGGTTCTGATCGGCGAAAGTTCGGCAACATGGAAAATTTTCCCCTGACACAACTTAAGCAACATGCGTACCCCGGCGAACCGGCACATCTGATTCGGTTAACACCTTAGCTGCTCCGGTTCAGCTGGGAGCCGCATCAAATGCACAGGCAATCCCCAGATTTGTAGGCGGGCGCTACAATCTTGGCAGCACAGTGTGGCGGAAGATCAACGAACCGGCCCGCACGCAAAAATTTTGTTCAGTTGCCTAACGCCTTGACCGCCGCGAGGACTTCTTCGGCGTGGCCGGGAATTTTCACTTTGCGCCAGCTTCTGACGAGCTTGCCCTTGGAATTGATCAAAAACGTCGAGCGCTCGACGCCCATGTACTTGCGACCATACATGCTCTTTTCCACCCACACGCCATAGGCGTTGGCGGCTTCCTTGTTTTCGTCCGCGAGCAACCGTAGCGGCAGATCGTGTTTGGATTTGAACTTCTTGTGGCTCGCCACGCTATCGGGCGAAACACCGATGACTTCGGCGCCTGCCTCGGCAAATTCTTGTGCCAGACACGAGAAATCCTTGGCCTCTTGCGTGCATCCCGAGGTGTCGTCTTTCGGATAGAAATAAACCACCACCGGACGGCCCTTCAGCTTCGAGAGCCGGACGACCGAGCCGGCGTCATCGTGCAGCGAAAAGTCAGGAGCGATTCCACCGTCTTGGAGCATCTTGAAAGTGCCTTTCTTTTGTCGCTTTTACCCCTGTACGTGCCATCTGGCGCGAATTGAGACCAGAAGTTTTATACCTTCCCTGGTAACGAGTGCTGTCCGTATTCCGGTGTAGGCACGGACCAGTCGATTTGTGGTTGCCGTCCGCGGGGGTTTAAGGAGCGGCATTGACGAAATCCGTAACTGGCGGGCGTCCTGCCGAAGGACGTCGCGCCGATCAGACCGCGCATCAAGCGAGTCGGCCCAATACGCTGACTCCGCCGGAGCGTGTTGTCGCGGGTTCGCCTGAGTCCGCGCAACCAGACGAAGCAGCCGTGACGCGCAATCTACGGCGTGTTTTCCACGGCTGCCGCATAATGTTCTACGTCGTAATGCCGCTGCTGCTGCTGACGATGATCGGCGTCGGCGTTCTTTATGTTCGGCTGCGCCACGGACCGATCGGTTTCGATTTTGTCGTCGCCCCGATCGAGCGCGGCATCAACGCCGAGTTGACGACGAGTTCCGTGAAGATCGACGGAGCGGAGCTGAGACTCGGTGCGTCCGGCGAGCTTGAATTCCGTTTGCGCGACGTCAGCGTGCTCGAGAAAGGCGGCGACGTCGTACTTTCTTCGCCCCTCGCGGCCGTCAACATTTCGCTGGCGGCATTGATGCGCGGGCGCGTCGTTCCGCGGCGGATCGAGTTGATCGATCCGATTATCGCACTTGCCTACTCGGAGGATAGTGGGTTCGTCTTCGAGCGGGCTATTCCGCACCCGGTTCCGGCGCGCCCGTCTGGTCCGGCAACTCCTGAGACCGCGCCTGCGCCCGCCGAAACCGTCACACCAAACACAACCATCGCGGTTCGGACAGTGCGAACCGGACACCAAGTCAACCTCGCGAAGATGTTGAGCGACTCCTCGCGTCGCGCCCGCCAACGGATCGATGCCGTCTCGTATCTGACCGAGTTCGGTCTATCGAACGCAACTGTTGTCGTTGACTATGAAGGCCAGCGCAGTTCCTGGCGCATCGATGAAGCCAGCGTCGATTTTAATCACGGCAAGAAACGGAGCGTGATCTCGGGACGCGCGCTCGTCGCCTCGAAGCAGGGCCCCTGGGCTTTCTCGTTCCTGACCGATGAAAGAGAGGCGACAGACAAACTCGAGGTCAAGGCGACGGTTCGCGATCTCGTGCCCTCGACGCTCGCAGCGGCCGCGCCGCCGCTGGCGCTCCTCGGCATGTTCGAGTTTCCAGTCGCCGCCGATGCAACTGTCGTATTGACGAGGTCGGGCGATATCGAGAACGGCGATCTTGCACTTGAATTCGGAAAGGGGCGCGCCAGGCTGCCATACCTCGTGCAGCCCATGGAGGTGACGGCGGGGCTCTTCAAACTCGATTATGACGGCAAGAAGCGGCGTTGGGATCTGCAACCAAGCCCCGTCAAGTGGGCTGACGGCACGATCATGTTCTCCGGCGACATGACAGATGTCGCGAAAAGCGGTGAGCCGCCGCAATGGCGCTTCGCACTCGACGGCAAGAAGGGTGTATTCGAAGCGCCCGAGTTCGACGTTCCGCCGGTGACAATCGACAGCTGGACGGCCAGAGGCTCCATCATACCGCGCCGTGGGCAAGTCGATATCGACGAGTTCCGATTGAGCGGCGGTGGCGGCGTTGCAACCGTGAAGGCGACGACGCAAGCGGGTCCCGAGGGGCAAAGCATGGCAGCCGAATTCTCGGTTTCGCCGATGCCGCTCAAGACGCTGAAAGCGTTGTGGCCGCGAGCTTTGGCAACCGGCACACGCGAATGGGTCGGCAAGAACGTCTCCGGCGTCGACTTCCAGGGCGGAACGCTGCGATTCACGAACGGAAACGTCGGCGGGGTCGAAGCCGGAACCGTATCGACCGACCTCGAGCGCGTCTCAGCCAACTTCGAAGCGAAGAACCTCGTGTTCCGGCCACTGCCCGGAATGCCGGAAATCACCGCGCCGAAAACGTCGATCCAGCTGACGGACAATGCCCTTGCGATCACGATGCCGGCTGCTGAAACGACGCTGGCAGACGGTCAGCGGTTGGCGCTGAAGGATGGCAGCATACGCACCGACAATGTGATGGCGCTGCGGCCGAATGGCGAAATAAGCCTGTCGGCATCCGGAGATCTTGGTCCGTTCGTCGAGACGATCCAAGCACTGCCGATCCGCAACTTGCAAGGTGCCCCTCAGCTCCCGAAAGCGGGCGAGGGAAAGGTCGATGCGCACTTCGACGTCAAGGTGCCGTTCGTTCCTAATGTTTCGGGAGACGATATTTCAGTCACCGGCAAAGCACGAATTACCGACGGGCGCTTTGGCAAGGTCGCTGGCAGATTCGATGTCCAGGGCTTCACGCTCAATCTAGACCTCAGCGAAACGGCACTCGACGCCAAGGGCGATCTTCTTGTGAACGGAGTTCCGGCGAAGATCGTAGGACAACGGCTTCTCGGTCCGAACGCCGGACGGCAGCCGCCCATCAAAATCATGGCGAAACTTGATGATGCCGATCGCACGCAACTTGGACTCGACATCAACGACATCGTGCAAGGCGTCGTGCCGATCGAAGTTTCGCTGGAGCCCGTAGAAGCCGGCCCTTTGGCGATCAGGCTGCATGCTGACCTGACCAACGCCGAGATGACCCTCGATCACCTGCAGTGGCACAAGGCAGCCGGACATGCCGCAGCGGTCGACGCCGATATCGTCAGTGATCCGAACCACGACACGGAACTGCAGAACCTCAAAATATCGAGTGACGACATCGCGGCCGAAGGCAAGATCGTTGTTGGATCGGACAACAAGGTCAAGCAGTTCGACTTTCCGAACTTGATGCTCAACGTCGTGTCGCGCCTCGATGTCCAAGGGTCACGCGGCAAGGACGACATGTGGTCTATCGACGTTGTGGGAAAGAACTTTGACGGCCGTAATTTCTTCCGCTCGCTGTTCAACGTCGGCAATGGCCCCGAGCGTAAGGCCAATCCTCCCGGCGCTGCCAAAGGCGCGCACGTCACCGCGCAAATCGACAACGTCATCGGCGGCTACGACGTCTCTCTGCGCAACGTGAAGATGCAGATCGAGACGCGAGACGGCAATCTGACAGGACTGGATGTCAAAGGCACGCTCGACGGCGGCGCTCCACTCGCTGCCGTGGTCGACAAAAGCTCCGGTGTGCGCCGGCTCCTCGTCGACACCCCTGATGCCGGCCAGGTGATGAAGCTCGTCAACTTCTATCCGAATATGCAGGGCGGACGCATGCGCCTTGAAGTCAATCTCGACGGCACGGGACCGGCAGAGAAGACGGGCATTCTTTGGGTCGAAAATTTCAAGGTCTTGGGCGATCCAATCGTCAGCGAAGTCGTCAGCAGTGCCGATCAGGGTCGCCCTGCGATCGAAGGACGGCGCAATGTCACGCGCGAAGTTTTCGAGTTCGACAGAATGCGGGCGCCGTTCTCGGTCGGCTATGGACAGTTCGTGCTCGAAGAGGCCTACCTGAAAGGCCCGCTACTCGGCGCCAATCTACGCGGCAAGGTCGACTTCAGAACGAAGTACGTCAATTTCGGGGGCACCTACATTCCCTTGCAAGGCCTGAACGGTGCGCTCGGTGGCATCCCCGTGCTTGGTCAGATTATCTCCGGCACGCAGGGCGAAGGCATCTTCGGCATAACGTTTGCGGTTCAGGGGCTGACGTCGAACCCGCAGGTGATCGTCAATCCGCTGTCGCTCGTCGCGCCGGGAATCTTCCGCGAAATGTTCCAGATGACGGCATCCGATCCGAAGGTTCAGGTTCGCGGCGACGACCGTGCGCCACAGGCTCCTCCGCCCGCGCGTGTTCGAGCATCGTCCTCAATGGGGAATGCACCCAAGACCGGCCAGACCGCCAAGCCCAAGTCCGGCGCGGCCGTGAAACCGAAAACGAAATCGAAAAAGCCGAATGGCGCCCAGGCAGACGCCATCGACGGATGGTCGTCATCGACGACGACGCAATCGACGCGTTGAGGCTGAACGCGTCCGCCGGTTCCGATCAAACCGGTTTCAGAAGAACGTGCTTCTTCTTGCCGAGCGAAAGCTTGATGACGCCGTTTGAAACCGCATCCGCCGCTTTTAGAACGGCCTTATCGGACGTCACCGGCTCGTCGTTGATTTTGAGTCCACCGCCTTGGATTTGCCGGCGTGCTTCGCTGTTCGAGGCGACGAGACCTGCCTTCACGAATGCGGTCAACACGCCGAGACCGGAATCGAATTCGGCAGCGGAAATTTCGATCGTCGGCAGATCGGTCGCAAGCGCACCTTGCTCGAACGTCTTGCGCGCCGTTTCGGCCGCCGCTTCGGCCTTTTCGCGGCCATGAACCAGCGCCGTCGCTTCCGTCGCGAGCGTCTTCTTGGCTTCGTTGATCTCCGCTCCGCCGAGCGCCGAAAGTTTCGCGATCTCGTCGAGCGGCAGCATCGTGAAGAGCTTCAGGAAGCGCCCGACATCGGCGTCTTCCGTGTTGCGCCAGAACTGCCAGTAGTCGTAGGCCGAAAGCTGCGCCTCGTTGAGCCAGACGGCACCCGCCGCGGTCTTGCCCATCTTGGCGCCCGACGACGTGGTCAGCAGCGCACACGTCAGCGCAAGGAGCTGTTCCTTGACGCCCATCCGGCGGCCGAGGTCGATGCCCGTGACGATGTTGCCCCACTGATCCGAGCCGCCCATCTGAAGATTGCAGCCATAGCGGCGCTGCAGTTCGACAAAGTCATAGGCCTGCAGCAGCATGTAGTTGAACTCGATGAACGAAAGCTCCTGCTCGCGGTCGAGACGGAGTTTCGCGCTGTCCATCGTCAGCATGCGGTTGACGGAGAAATGCCGTCCGACGTCCCGAAGGAAATCAATGTAGTTCAGCGGCGCAAGCCATTCGGCATTGTCGACCATCAACGCGTCGGATTTGCCGGTTCCGAACGTCAGGAAGTTCGAAAAGACGCGCTTGATGCTTTCCTTGTTGGCGTCGATCTCCGCGACCGAGCGAAGCTGCCGCGTCTCGTCCTTGCCGGAGGGATCTCCCACGCGCGTCGTCCCGCCGCCCATGAGCGCAATCGGCTTGCCGCCCGATTTCTGCAGCCACGAAAGCATCATGATTGAAATCAAGTGTCCGACGTGCAGAGACGGCGCCGTGCAGTCGTAGCCCGCATAGGCAATAACGCGGCCTTCGGAGGCGAGCTTGTCCAGCCCCTCGGGGTCTGAGCACTGGTGGACGAAACCGCGCTCGGTCATAATCTGCAGGAATTCAGACTTCAGTGTCGGCATTGCAACTCAAAGCTTTCGTTCGGATCGCGCCTGTCTCAGGGCAAGGCGGCGGCAACATGCACGGGAAGGTGATTATGAGCAAGGTGATGCGGGCCATCGGCCTGATGAGTGGTACCTCGCTCGATGGCATCGACGTCGCCTATCTCGAAACGGACGGCGAAACCACGGTGAAACGCGGGCCCGCGCTGACCTTTCCCTATGATGACGGGATGCGGCAGCTCCTCGCCACGGCGATCGCCGAAGCCGGTAACCTCGCCTCGCGGAACGAGCGCCCGCCCGCGCTGGTGCGAGCCGAGCACGCGCTGACCGAGCGGCATGCGGCCGCCGTCGCGCAATTTCTCACGCAGGCCGGTATTGATAACGCGTCCGTCGATCTGATCGGATTCCACGGCCAGACGGTGCTGCACCGGCCCGAGGACGGTCTGACCGTGCAACTCGGGCTTGGCGCGTTGCTGGCGGATGCCATCCGCTGCCCGGTGATTTACGATTTGCGTGCGGCCGATGTCGCGGCTGGCGGGCAGGGTGCGCCGCTCGTTCCCGCCTATCACCGGGCGCTGACGGCCAAGCTCGCGGCGCGGCCGCTTGCCATCGTCAATATCGGCGGCGTCGCGAACGTAACGTGGATCGGCCGGGACGGCGGACTGATCGCGTTCGATACCGGCCCCGGCAACGCGCTGCTCGATGACTGGATGATGCGAAGCGTGAAACTTGCGCGCGACGAGGACGGCGCCGCGTCAGCGCGCGGCCATGCTGACAAAGACATCGTCCGCGATCTCTTGAGCCATTCCTATTTCGCAAAACCACCGCCGAAATCC